>VMDJ01000004.1 GCA_008080925.1 Gammaproteobacteria bacterium | reverse complement strand
CTGAAGGTGATCCTTGTGTGTATCACGGTGTAACTCCGTTTGATGCGGATACCGGGAAGATGGAAAAGAAAGCCGCTGGCTTGAGTTATACCAAAGTGTTTTCAGATTGGATCTGTGACCTTGCGGAGCAAGATCCACGCGTATTTGCAGTTACCCCTGCAATGTGTGAAGGCTCAGGTTTGGTTGAGTTTAGTCGTCGCTTTGCAGATCGTTATCACGATGTCGGTATTGCTGAGCAACACGCAGTCACCTTTGCGGCAGGTTTGGCCTGTGAAGGGCAAAAGCCTGTGGTGGCGATCTATTCGACCTTTTTGCAGCGTGCTTATGATCAGTTACTCCATGACGTGGCGTTACAGAATCTTGATGTGACCTTTGCGGTTGATCGTGCAGGCTTTGTGGGTGCTGATGGCGCAACTCATGCCGGTAGTTTTGATTTGAGCTATGTGCGTTGCGTACCCAATATGGCGATCTTAGCGCCAAGTGATGAAGCAGAGTGCCGTGCCTTGCTGCAAACTGCGTATGAATTTTCAGGCCCTGCCTTAGTACGTTATCCACGAGGTGGCGGTTTGGGTGTAACGCCTAAGAAAGAACTCAAAACCGTGCCTTGGGGTAAAGGTCGCATTATTCGCGAAGGCAAGGATGTGGTGGTTTTAAACTTCGGTTCGGTTTTGGGTCGGGCGCTAGAAGTCGCTGAGCGATTAAATGCAACAGTGGCTGATATGCGATTTGTTAAGCCACTAGATCAAGCGTTGATTAAACAAGTTGCGGCTAATCATTCATTGATTGTGACGCTTGAAGAGAACGCAGTAGCGGGTGGTGCTGGCGCAGCGGTTGCTGAATATATCTCGATGGAGAATCTACATAACCGTCTATTGCTATTGGGTATGCCAGATCTCTTTATTGAGCAGGCAAGTCAGGCGGAGCAGTTAGATCAGGCCGGCTTGTCAGTTGATGAAATGTGCCAGCGTATACAGGCGCATCAATAAAACACACTTAATACGCCGGTGTAGCCATACAAGCGTCGGTGTGAAATCTCACCATTCGCAAAGAAGCCAATCAATGGCACATCACCTAAGTGCTCTTTGATGATGTTTAGCTCAACGTTAGGTGCTCCAAACTCATGGCGACCACGGCCTAAGCAGGTGTGGTAAAGCGCGCCCTTAATCGGTTTGTCGGTGTTGGCTTTGAGTTGATCAACCATCTCGATCAAATCTTGTTTAGCCGCATCTTTATCGCGACGAGCAAATTGAATGCGTTGTCCGACATGTGCGATGTCACCGATAGCGATTAATTTATGATCGGGATCTAATCCAACTAAGTTACGCACTAAGTAATCACCAGTATCCGAGCCTTCGATAGGAAGCGCAGCAAAAATACGTCCGCCAACAGCGTGTAGGTTTTCTGCGAGTTCAGGCCCAATGGCCTCTTTGAAGACATCCAAAGCAGGGCGATCATCAATCTTTACGATGATATGTTGTTCGCACTCGGTGATGGTGTGTGGCTCACTCATTAATTGGCAGCCTTGGGCGAGGCGCGTATGCATAGCGATGTTGCTACCGAGTAAAACACCTGAGAGGCCTGCACCAACGGCTTGATTAGCAATCTGAACATTCAATGTGTCAGAAGAGGTTAGCCCGCCAACCACAAAGCCTTGTAATTGATCTGCTAGTTGCTCAATCGTTTGTGGAACCCGCTGATGGCTTGGGTCACCGTGCACGACAGCGATGCTGGCAAAGTGTTGATCAATCCAGCTGCGGTTTTCATCAAGCCATACTTGCGGGTTGTCTCGTAATGCCGGGATGACTCGAAAGTCGTCTTGCTTAAAGTCGGTCACTAGAATCGCAATCGCTATCTCTTCATAGCTTTCGCGTCCTGTGCTGCACAGTGCTTCAGCGACAGAGCCTACCCAATGTGAGATGCCCGTATGAGAGCGCAGATAATCAATAATGCGATCGGTTTCACTAGCAAGTTGATGATGGATGTAAATAAAGGCTAAGTCGCCAGGCGCTTCACTGGGAAGATCGCTGATGCAATTTTCGCAAATGGCTTTCCAGCCACTGCCGGTTTGATGAGTGTGTGAGAACGCCACTGAATGACTCTTTGTTATTTAAATAAGCAGTGTATCGAGTCAGTGCTCGAACAGCTATTCGGGAAAGCCAATAAAAAACCCCACGACCCTTTCGGGTGGTGGGGCTAGTAGAGCGTGAGCTCTTAAGATTTTGATTCTTCGATCATACGATGAATAATCGGTGCAAGGATAATCTCCATTGCTAAGCCCATCTTGCCACCTGGAACAACCATGGTGTTGCGACGTGACATGAATGAGTTTGGAATCATTGATAATAAGCGCGGGAAGTCCACACCACATTTATCAGGATTAGCAAAACGAATAACAATGAAGCTTTCGTCAGGCGTTGGGATATCACGTGCAATAAATGGGTTTGAGGTGTCCACAGTTGCTACACGCTGGAAGTTGATATCGGTACGCGAAAACTGAGGAGTGATGTGGTTGATGTAGTCCGGCATGCGACGCAGGATAGTGTCAACGATAGTTTCCGCATCGTAACCACGCTCAGCGTTGTCACGATGGATCTTTTGGATCCACTCAAGGTTTACAACTGGAACAACGCCGATGCCGAGGTCAACGTGCTTCGCAACGTCAGCGTCATCAGTCTTTACGAGACCGTGAAGGCCCTCGTAGAACATTAGGTCGGTATTCGCAGGAACTGGCTCCCAAGGCGTGAACTCGCCAGGCTTCTTGTCAGTGCCCAGACGCGCATTGTGCTCTTCGGCCTCTTCATCGCTGTGAAGGTAGTAACGCTTTTCGCCGCCGCCGGTCTCGCCGTAGGTGTGGAAAAGGTCGGCCAATTTGCCGAACTCGTTCGCTTGAGGACCAAAGTGACTGATTTTGTTCTGAGTCATTTGGGTCTTCATTTCAGCGCGGTCGTAGCGGTGGAAGCTATCGCCCTCGATGATCGCAGCATTGATTTGCTCACGAAGGAAAATGGTTTCGAATGCGCGCTTTACCGTACTGGTGCCTGCGCCAGATGAACCGGTGACAGCAACCACTGGATGCTTCTTAGACATTGATGCCCCCTATGAAAAACGTGGGTGAATCGGGAGTGGAATTCGGCAAAAACGCCAAAGACCGTGAAAAAACTTGCGCGATGTTAGCACAATCAGGCAAGAATCCTGAGGCACCCAAAGGAGATATAGGGTTTATGGGGTGTCGGGGAATCCCACGCCAGGATTAAGGATTTTGTTTGGGTCAAATTGCGCTTTTATTAAACGCATCAATGTCAGGCTGTTTTCATCAAGTTCGCGATTCAAGTAATTCTTTTTTACCCGGCCAATGCCGTGCTCACCTGAGAGGGTGCCTTCTAGCGCAATCACAAGGTTAAAGACCTCGTCCAAGCATTCATGTGCTGCTTTCGCTTGCGCCGGATCATCGGGGTCTAACAGTAGGTTCACGTGGATGTTGCCGTTGCCAGCATGGCCGAAATTCACAATGGTGATGCCATGTTTTTCAGCGAGTGCTGCAAGTCCGTTAATCAGTTGTGGGAGTCGAGAAACCGGGACCACTACATCTTCGTTTATCTTTTTTGGCGCAACATTACGCAGAGCGGGTGAGAGAGATTTACGCGTGAGCCAAAGTTTTTCCACTTGGTCTTGGGTTTCAGCCAAGAACACCTCAATGCAGCCTTCGGTATTTGCGGTATCACGGACGAGCTTAGCGTCATTTTCAATCGATGCCGCGGAACCATCGACTTCAATCATTAACATGGCTTGTGCTTCTGAGGGTAGCCCAAGGTCTGAGAACTCACGCACCATCTCGATTGCTTTGCCGTCCATAAACTCCAGTGCACAGGGCGTGATAGCCTGGGCCATCAGTTTTGAAACTGCTTTAGCGGCGCTATCAATATCGCGGTAGACGGCTTGCAGCGTGGCTTTCTTTTCAGCAATCGGTGTGAGTTTTAGCGTGGCTTCAGTAACAATGCCTAAGGTCCCTTCGGAACCAATAAGTAATCGTGTCAGGTCGTATCCAACAACTCCTTTGCTTGTGCGAACGCCGGTACGTAACGTTTTGCCTTCGCCCGTAATAACTTTCAATCCCAGGGTGTTCTCGCGAGGTGTGCCGTATTTCACAGCACGAGGCCCCGCTGAGTTGTAGGCGAGGTTGCCGCCAATAGTACATACCGCTGAGCTAGTTGGATCGGGTGGCCAAAAGAAGCCGTGTTCAGCTGCGGCTTGTTGTAACTCTTGATTAGTAAAGCCTGGTGAAACAATGGCTAGACGATTATCGGGGTCGATTTCTAAGCGCTGACGCAGCCGTTCTGTCGACATGACGATACCGCCATCCGCAGGAACCGTCGCACCTGTGGTGCCGGTACCTTTACCGCGCGTGATTAAAGGAACGTGATGTTGGTTACAAAGTAAAACAGTCTGCTCAATCTGTTCATGGGTTGAGGGAAAGCAAACCGCTGCAGGGATCGCGTGCTGGCGACTATTGTCATAACCGTAAGACCAACAATCCGCTTCTTCAGTTAATAGACTCTCTACATCGTAATGATGACGGAGTTGTTCAATTAAAGCGGATTGCGAGTTCACCTTAGTCGATGTATTCGAAGAGGCGGACGACGCGTTTCACGCCGCTGATGTAACGAACTTTTTCAACCACAGCGTCAGCTTCTTCTGGGGTTAGCAGACCCATTAAATAGACAGTGCCCAATGAGGAGGTGACTTTTACGCGGAGTGGATCAAAGCCTTGAATACCCACGTTGAAGAGTTCAACCTTTACGCGACTGGTGAGGAGTGTGTCGGCTGCTGCTTCACTCCAGGTGCCTTCAGCGCCAACAGTCACTTCGTTATATACATGTTTAACACGATCAATCTTTAACAGCTTGTCACGGAAACGCGCAACGATATCAGCGTCAATGGCTTGACCTGTTAATAAGATTTGTAGGTTATAAACTTCAATGCTGATATTTGAGTTCTTTTGCAGCACTTCATCCTGGCTTCGCATCTGAAGTGCTTTAAGTAAGATTGCCTTGTCTTCAACATAGGTTCCCGTGGTGCGACGATCATGTGCCACGGTTGCTCCGGTTGTGCCTGCACCGACTACTACTGCAGCGCAGCCGCTTAAAAGGCTGGTGATTACTAAAGCGATAAGAATGCGCAGGCTAATGCGAGAAGTGTGCGAGTTCATACAACAAACGTCCTGATTTTTGAGGTGGAGCTATTTTAGCCTGCGTTGAAGGCATCTTTCACCCATTGAATATGATGATCATTGTCTAAAGCGACAACGTCAAAACGACACGGACTGTCGTCAGGGTGTGTGGAGAGATAATGTTGAGCGGTAAGAATGATTTTCTGTTGCTTACGCTGATCTACGCTTACGAGTGCGCCACCAAATCGATTTGAGCTACGTTGCCGCACCTCAATAAATACCAAGGTGTGTTGATCGCGCATGATGAGATCAATTTCACCAAAGCGTGAGTGATAATTTTGCTCTAGTAATGCTAATCCGTTTTGAGCGAGATATTTTGCAGCAAGTGCCTCAGTGGGGTGCGGTTTGATTGGCGCCATAGATTTCTCACAGCTTGTTACGAAGCTAGCGAGTCATCGGCGCGTATCCCAGTGCTTTAAGGCGTTTACCAAGCTTGACCCAAACGGTCTGTCGCTGAATGATGCCTTGGCTATCAATGCTTAAGCTGCCTGTTTGGCCATCAAGCGTTTGTCGTGAGTCTTGAGAGAGTGCATCGGTAAAAAAAGCTAACTTCAAGGCATCTCTGCCCATGGCGTAGAGCCTAAGATCAGAGAGTGTGTCTGGAAACATTTGGTTGGCGAAATCACGATCTTTACGTGCTAACAGTAGAGGCGCATCAGATACGGTGATGCCATTAAGGTCTGCCAGTTGTTGCTTATCTAGATAGCCATTCCATATCGAAGAGCTCGCGTATAAAGGTAAATCGCCAGCGCGATGAAATTCGAGTTGAGGTGCGAAGCTTTGGGCTTGTCGTGGTTGAGCGGCTAGATAAATGGAATCAATATCATCGCGGCGACGCGGTTCGTAGTTGATTTTCTCACCGAGTAGCTTGCGCAGTGATTCGTAACGTTGCTCGCTGGCAGTGAGATGCAAAGGTGACTTGATATCAACTGAGAAATCAACGGCTTCATCGTTATAACGTTGATGTGCGGGTAATGTGCCGGTGATTTTCTGCCAGCGGGCTTTAAAGGCTTGTGCCATGCGTTCACCCCACGCATTGCTCGGAGTGAATAAGAGTGGTGCGTGATGATTTTGCATCCATATGAAGTCGGCTGCCTGTTCGGCTTCGCTTTCGGGTAAAAGTGCAAAGCGATAGAGTAATTCGTTTTTAGTGCTCAGTGGCACGTGGTTTAAGGCTAAAACCGGTACCGGTAATGCTTTGGTTTGCGCTAGCTCGCTAACGGCTTGTTTTTCGAGTGGTCCAATGGCGAACTCAGCGCCCTCATTAATGGCTAGTAGTAAAAGCGATGTGATATCGGACTTGTGGGTGTCATAAAACGATAGCTTGGGACGATCACTTGGATTGGTAAGGTGCCATTGTGCAGTAATGCCTTCGCGTAATGTGTTTCCTGCGTAGGCTAAGTCGCCACTCATTGGAAGAAAAATGGCTATATGTTGATAGCGTTTAGCGATCAGTCGCTTTTTGACAGATGGCTGCTGGTTGGCTGGGTGCTCTGGGTGACTGCTTAGCCATAATGCCAGCTGTACCTCGCGATCAGTTTGATTGTCGATGCGTTGTATTAATTCATATTGCATCCATGCTTTGGTTTTTTCATCGCTCGGTTGAAGGTTTTGCAAAGCCCAGCTTGGCGTATTGCTCAAAAGTCGTGCAATGGCGCCCGTTAAAAACTCTTTTTGTTCAGCTTGTTCACTGAGTTGTTCTAGTTGACTGTATGCAATTGCGGCGCTCAGAGTGTTGCCTTGCTGTTCATTGAGTTGTCCGCTCAGAGCGTAGAA
>VMDJ01000015.1 GCA_008080925.1 Gammaproteobacteria bacterium | reverse complement strand
ATTCTTCTGTCGCATTGGCATCAGCAAGGTCACCGTTCGCCACTTTCTTAACCGGCATGTCTAATGAATCTGGCACCGCACTCAATCGTGTTGCTGGCGCTTCCAAACCAGTTGCCACAACAGTAACGCGCATCTCGTCAGTCATCTCTGGATCAATAACGGTTCCCACAACTACAGTTGCATCATCACAAGCGAACTCACGAATGGTTGAACCAACCTCGTCGAACTCATGAATACCCATATCCATACCGGCAGTGATGTTAACTAATAAGCCACGTGCGCCAGACAGGTTGATGTCTTCCAATAACGGACTGCGAATCGCAAGTTCAGCCGCTTCGCGTGCACGGTCTTCACCTGTTGCTTTACCCGCACCCATCATCGCTTTGCCCATTTCTGACATAACCGTACGTACGTCAGCGAAGTCAACGTTGATCAAACCTGGCTTGGTAATCAAATCAGCAATGCCTTGAACCGCATTTAGCAATACATCATTAGCTGACTTAAACGCCTCAAGCAAACTAACGCGACCAAGTGCTGACAATAACTTTTCGTTTGGAATCACGATCAACGAATCAACACGCTCTGACAACTCACGAATACCCGCTTCTGCAATTTGCATACGCTTTGGACCTTCGAAGGCGAATGGCTTTGTTACCACAGCAACTGTCAAGATACCCATGTCCTTTGCTACTTCAGCAACTACCGGGGCTGCACCGGTACCGGTACCACCACCCATTCCTGCAGTAATAAAGACCATATCCGCACCTTCAATCGCATCTGCAATACGGTCACGATCTTCCATTGCCGCTTCGTAGCCACGCTCAGGATTGGCACCTGCGCCAAGACCTCGCGTGACATTTGCACCTAACTGCAAAGCAGTACGAACTTGGGTGTTATTCAATGCTTGTGCATCCGTATTAGCACAAATGAAATCAACGCCATCAATTTGCGATTGCAGCATATGATTAACGGCATTGCCGCCACCGCCACCAACGCCGATGACTTTGATCACCGCGTTCTGACTATCTACATCCATTAATTCGAACATTTGATGTTCCTCCGCTTGGTTTGCCTACGCTTATCACACGATAAGATTTAAAAATTTCCTTGGAACCAGCTTTTCATCCGGCCCAAGACTGATTTGATTCCGCCGCCAGCGCTGACATCCGACACGCGCTGACCACGATTACTGTGTCCAAACTGCAACAGACCAACACCTGTTGCGTGGATTGGATTACGTACTTGATCCACTAAACCAACCACATCCCGTGGTACGCCTAAGCGAACAGGCATGTGGAATACCTCTTCAGCTAATTCAATAAGACCTTCCATCTTTGAGCTGCCGCCAGTCATTACGATGCCACCCGCACATAACTCTTCGAATCCAGAGCGGCGCAATTCATTTTGGATCAGCAACAACAACTCTTCGTAACGCGGCTCGACTACTTCTGCCAATGTTTGACGCGATAAACGACGCGGTGGACGATCACCAATACTCGGTACTTCGATGGTTTCATCGGCATTGGCCAATTGCGTTAGCGCACAGGCGTACTTCAACTTAATGTCATCAGCGTGTTGTGTTGGGGTACGTAAAGCGACAGCGATGTCATTGGTCACTTGATCACCAGCAATTGGAATAACGCCGGTATAGCGAATTGATCCACCGGTAAATACGGCGATATCTGTTGTGCCAGCACCGATGTCGACTAAGCAAACACCGAGATCTTTCTCGTCATCAGCCAACACTGAATAACTCGATGCCAATTGCTCAAGAATTAAATCCTCAACCTCAAGACCGCACCGACGCACACATTTAATAATGTTCTGTGCCGCACTGACTGCACCTGTGACCATGTGAACTTTGGCTTCTAGTCGAACACCTGACATACCCACAGGGTCATGAATACCTTCTTGGTTATCGATAACAAACTCTTGCGGCAATATATGCAGAATTTTTTGATCTGCCGAAATAGGAACCGCTCGTGCTGCATCAATCACACGCTCAACATCAGCATGCGACACCTCACCATCTTTAATCGCCGTAACACCATGTGAATTCAAACTTTGTACATGGCTACCTGCAATGCCGGCATAGACTGAATGAATCTCGATCCCAGACATGAGCTCAGCTTCTTCAATCGCACGTTGAATCGATTGCACAGTCGAGTCGATATTAACCACAACACCTTTCTTCAAACCATGCGAAGGATGCGAACCTAAGCCAATGATTTCGAGTGTATTGTCATCTTTTATTTCGCCAACAATCGCAACGATCTTTGATGTGCCAATGTCGAGACCAACAATCGTATTTCGATCGACTTTCTTAACCATTAGCTTTTACCTCAATAACTGCTTCATCTGACCAACGCACTGCAAATCCGTGCTCATAACGCATATCGATACGCTGTGGTTTTTTCTGCGCCACAACTTGGGAATAATGTTTAGTGAATCGGTTCCAACGCTGCGTCACTGCTTCGCTGCCAAGTTCTAAATCTAATCCGTCATCAAATTTCACATGCCATTCGCCATATTGGTTGAGCGACAATGATTTGATACGTATGGGTAAACTCACCGCGCTTGAGCGCAAGGCAAGATATTGTTCGACCACGGTATATGAGCTGCCTTCGGGACCCATCAAATAAATCGAAGACGCCACATCACGTGTTTTCTCAGGGATAAAGACATCACCTTGAAGATTCACAAATGCCTTATCACCCCAATGTGCTAACGGTGACTGCTCTGTCACTTGGACATGTAAGGTATCTGGCCACTGACGGCGTATCGCCACATCTGCAACCCAAGGCAAATCATTGATAGCCGCACGCAAGGTATCCATATCAAGAGAAACAAAACCGCCCTCGAGATACTCTTCAACTCGACGCTCCACATCTGCACGATCCAGATATTCAAACTCACCTTGAATGCTTACTGACTTGAATGGCAGTTGCCCTGGCGAAGTAAGGTAAACCCATGACGCGACTAGAGCGCCACCGGTTAAAAAGGCAACCATCAACCAGGTACTCCACCATGCATTTAATATAGAGACTGGGGATTGACGAACGGCTTTCTTAGCCATGACCCACCTCCAGTGTTTGCGCTAGGACTTCCCAGACCAAATCCGCAAACGAGAGACCAACCGCTTTAGCCGCCATTGGCACCAGGCTATGGCTGGTCATTCCAGGCACTGTATTGACTTCAATCAACCAAGGATTAGCTGCTTGATCGAGCATCACATCCACTCGCCCCCAGCCTTTAGCGTCAACTGCTTTAAATGCTTTTAAGCACAGCGCTTGAATCTCAGCTTCTTTTGTTTCATCCAAACCGCATGGCACCCGATACTCGGTATCGTCAGCTAAATACTTTGCTTCGTAATCGTAAAAATCATTTTTTGCATGTAGCGCAATCAAAGGCAGTGCTCGATCACCCAAAATTGAGCAGGTGTATTCAACGCCACCACCATCGACAAACTGTTCTGCGATCACATGCGAATTGCAGGCCGACGCCTCTTCCCATGCCGCTTCGAGTGCCTGCTCATTAGACACTTTCACAACACCGATACTTGAACCTTCTAAAGCAGCCTTGAGCATTAATGGAAACCCAAGTTTTGCCGCGTCAGCTAGCTGCGCTTTAGATTCAATCAGTAAATAATTTGGCGTGGGTAAATTCAATGATTGCCAGATTTGCTTGGTGCGATATTTATCCATCGCTAAAGCGCAACCGAGAACACCCGATCCGGTGTATGGCATCTTTAACAGATCAAGCGTGCCACTTAATTGACCATCTTCACCGCCACGACCATGTACTACATTAAAGACACGATCAAACCCACCTTGCTTCAACGTAGACACAACATCACGATCCAGATCGATCGCATGCGCATCAATGCCTTTAGACTGAAGCCCTTCTAGAACCGCTTTGCCACTAATTAATGACACCTCGCGCTCAGCTGCAAAGCCACCCATCACGACTGCCACCTTGCCGAAATCTGCTGCTGAGATACTCATAAAGCATCCCCCACAACATGTACTTCAGGCTGCAGACGAATGCCTGTTTGACGCTCAACTTCATTACCAATGAAGATGATTAACTGCTCGATATCTGCAGCGCTACAGCCATCTTCATTGATAATAAAATTCGCGTGCTTCTCTGAAACGGATGCACCACCGATTTGATAGCCCTTTAAGCCGCATTGCTCAATCAAGCGAGCTGCATAATCACCCTCAGGATTACGGAAGGTTGACCCACCACTTGGCTTACCCGTCGGTTGCGTTGCTGCACGCTTATCCAACAAGTCACGAATGGCTTGTTGCTCTTCAGCCGCATCACCTTTCTGTAAAGTTAAACGAGCTGCTACGAACCATTCATCGTCAAATCGTTTCACATGACGGTAATCAATATCGAATTCATCGCGCTCACGCCAATTTAATTCACCCAAGCGATTTATCATGCAAGCCTGATTGACCACTTGCCATGTCTCTCCGCCAAATGCCCCGGCATTCATCGCTAAAGCGCCACCCATAGTTCCTGGTATACCTGCCAAGAAGGCACCACCTGACAAACCCTCTCGAGCACATTGACGAGCCACTTTGGCACAAGCAACACCTGCACCGACGGTGACATCACAATCATCGATATGAACGTCGGCATTCACACCGTACATTGCAATCACAGTGCCATTGAAGCCGCCATCGCGGATGAGTAAGTTGCTACCCAAACCAATCCATAGCAGAGGTTCATTTGATGGTAAGCAGGCCAAGAATTCTTGCAGATCATCAAGATCCGCTGGACGATATAACTGCTTAGCTAAGCCACCCACACGCCACGTGGTGTAATTCGCCAATGACTCATGCATGCTGAATTCGCCGCGCAACTGGGTTTTCATCGCTGCCATCATTGACACCACCCTGACGCTAATTCACTAGCGATACGCCCGATATCACCTGCACCCATTGTGACAACGATGTCATGTGCTTCAACCACATCAAGCAGCGCATCAGGGAGTTCATCAATGTTTTCAACAAACACTGGATCAACCTTTGCACGTGCGCGAATAGCTCGCGTCAATGCGCGGCCATCAGCACCATTGATGGGTGCTTCGCCCGCTGCATATACTTCTGACAAGATCAGCACATCAACTTCCGACAGCACTGACACAAAATCATCAAAGGCATCGTGCGTACGGCTATAACGATGCGGCTGGAAAGCCAAAACCAATCGACGCTCAGGCCAACCAGCACGCACTGCCGCAATGGTTGCTGCAATTTCGCTTGGGTGATGACCGTAATCATCAACCAGCATCACCTCGCCTTTATCTGTCTGACATTGACCCTGAACTTGGAAGCGACGCCCAATGCCGGCAAACTTATTCAGTGCTGCTTGAATCTTTTTGACGCTAACGCCTAACTCAAGCGCCACGCTTATTGCAGCCAGCGCATTGCGCACGTTATGCAAGCCAGGCATCGCAAGATCAACCGCGAAAGCTTTTTGCCCATCAATCACAACATCAAAAGATGTCACTGTGGCTACTTGCTTTACATCACTTGCGCGAACATCAGCATCATCACTCAAGCCATACGTGCGTATACGACGAGTGACTTCGGGCAATAGATCACGCACGTTTTCATCATCAATACACAATACCGCCAAACCATAGAATGGAATGTGATGTAAGAACTCCAAAAAGGCTGCACGCAATCGCTCAAACTCACCACCATAAGTGGTCATGTGATCTTCATCGATATTGGTAACGATGGAGATCATTGGCTGTAGATAAAGGAATGACGCATCACTCTCATCTGCTTCAGCAACCAGCACCTCACCTTCACCTAAGTGCGCGTAGTTACCCGCTGAATTTAGCTTGCCACCAATCACATACGTAGGATCTAGATCGCCCTCAATCAGTAAGCTCGCCACTAAACTCGTCGTGGTTGTTTTACCGTGTGTGCCAGCAACGGCTACGCCATAACGAAAGCGCATAATTTCCGCGAGCATTTCAGCACGCGGCACCACTGGAATACGCTGCTCACGTGCCGCTACAACCTCTGGGTTATCCGCTTTCACTGCACTCGAGATCACTACAGCATCAACACCTGACACATTTTCAGTCGCGTGACCAATATGTATCGTCGCACCTTGTTCTGCTAAACGGTCCGTTGCAGGATTAGCTTTGATATCAGAACCTGAGATCTGATACCCCAAGTTCAACATAACCTGCGCAATGCCATTCATGCCGGCACCACCGATGCCCACAAAATGCAGCTTACGCATACGACCCATTGTCTCAGCAGCGTAACGCGGTAAATTGAGATTCAGCTCGGTCATGCTGCTACCTCGAGCACCTGTTCCGCAACACACGCCGTTGCATTTGGCTTTGATTGAGCTTTAGCCTTAGCACTCATTACTCGAAGAATGTCGCGGTTTAAAACCAACTCTTTAAGAATTGTTGCCAAGTTTTCAGCTGTCAGGGAAGACTGCCTTACAATCCTAGCCCCGCCAGACTCAACAAGATAAAGAGCATTCTTAGTTTGATGATCATCAACCGCATGTGGGAATGGAATAAAAATAGCGGGAATGCCTGCAGCAGAAACCTCTGAAACAGTCAAAGCGCCGGCACGACAAACCACAATATCCGCTTCAGCATAAGCTGATGCCATATCATCAATGAACTCAACCACCTCAGCTTCCATATTGAAAGCTGTGTATCTAGCCATGACTTCATCTATATTATTTAATCCAACCTGATGAGTGATGTGAGGCTGTTGCATTGGAAGCAAACATGATAATGCTTCCGGCACTGCTTCATTTAATGCCCTAGCTCCCAATGATCCTCCAATTACCAATAGCTTCAGCTTTTCGCTATCAGGTTTCTCATGGCGCTCAATATTAAGAATTGATTCGCGTATTGGATTTCCACAAGTCACAACATCATGCACATTCAAGCTATTTGGAAATGCCTGTATAACTCTCTTTGCAATTCTACTTAGCCATCTATTTGTTAGGCCCGGAATTGTGTTTTGCTCATGAATAACTAATGGAATACCCATCAAAGCAGCGGCCAAACCTCCAGGGCCTGACACAAAACCTCCCATACCTAAAACCACATTTGGGTTATGCGCTTTTAGCACTTGCATGGCCTGATTTATGGACTTTATTAAGTGGTATGGGGCTGCAAGTAAACTTAGTGATGTTTGCCCACGCAATCGAACAACATCAATTACTTCTAAGGGATAGCCATGCTTTGGCACTTCACGCGCTTCAAAGCTATTAGGCGTACCCAACCAGGTCACACTACATCCCTTTGCACGTAG
>VMDJ01000087.1 GCA_008080925.1 Gammaproteobacteria bacterium | reverse complement strand
GCGGTCACGGTGTGCTGGATCCATATTCGCTTGGATCTTAAACACAAAGCCTGAAAATTTATCTTCCGCAGGGTCGACGGCACGTTGCACCGCCTCACGCGTGGCTGGTGCTGGCGCGTAATCAGCAAAGGCATCAAGCAGCTCTTCCACACCAAAGTTGTTGATCGCAGAGCCAAACAAAACAGGCGTCATTTCACCACGCAGATAAGCGTCATGATCAAACTCATGGCTTGCGCCACGTACAAGCTCAATCTCATCGACGAGCTCATCAACCATATCGCCTAACAGCTCACGCAAACGTGGATTGTCGAGACCTTGGATCTTTTCACCGCTTTGTTTTTTGCCGCCATGTTCTGCATCGTATAAATGAACAGTTTCATCACGCAGATCGATAACACCTTTAAGACGCTTACCCATACCAATCGGCCAGGTGATCGGTGCGCACTTAATCTTAAGGACCTCTTCAACCTCATCGAGTAGCTCGATAGGCTCACGACCTTCACGGTCGAGCTTGTTGATAAAGGTAATGATTGGGGTATCGCGGAGACGACAAACATCCATCAACTTGATGGTGCGTTCCTCTACACCCTTTGCCACGTCGATCACCATCAAGGCAGAGTCAACGGCGGTGAGTGTGCGGTAAGTATCTTCTGAGAAGTCTTCGTGTCCCGGGGTATCGAGCAGGTTCATCACACGACCTTTATGCGGGAACTGCATCACCGATGAGGTCACCGAGATACCACGCTCTTTTTCGAGCTCCATCCAGTCTGAGGTCGCATGGCGAGCGGCTTTACGGCCTTTAACCGTACCGGCAAGCTGAATCGCACCCCCGAATAACAGCAACTTTTCAGTCAGGGTGGTTTTACCGGCGTCCGGGTGCGAAATGATCGCAAAGGTGCGGCGTTTTTCGATTTCTGCGCGTAGTTCAGCCATTTCTCGAGAAAGGGTCGGAGATAAAAGGCGCGATTATACGCGATCAGAGCAACGGCTTGGCGTAGACGATCGCATCTTCGCGATCATGAGTATCGTGTGGGTAGTAGCCGCGGCGCTGCCCGACCTCGCAGAAGCCTTCTGATTCGTAGAGCACCTTCGCAGCTTCGTTTGATTGGCGAACCTCAAGAAATAAGGTGTCGGCACTTTCCTCGAGTGCTATGCGAATCATGCGATGGAGCAATTTACGACCGATACCCTGCCCTTGTTCGCTTGGGATAACCGCAATGTTCAGCAGATGTGCTTCACCTACAGCAGCTGACATAACAGCATGACCAATCAGCTCACCATCACGCTCGGCAACGATGCAGCGGTATTTCACCTTTAAACAGTCGTGCAGAATGTTTTTGGTCCACGGATGGGTATAAGAAATAATTTCGTTTTCAAAGACTTTATCTAAGTCTTCAATTTGCATAGCACGCAGTCGAACCAATGGCGTTTTAAGTTGAGCACTCATTAGTTCAAGCCCAGCTTTGACATAACTTGTTGCAGATCACCCCATGCCGCTTTCTTCTCTTCCGGCTTACGTAAGAGATACGCTGGGTGATAGGTCACCATCACTGGGATGTTATCGTCAGTGTTAAACCACTGACCACGCGCTTCGGTCACTTTGAGCTTTTGATTGAGCACACCCAGTGCCGCCAAATTACCAAAGGCCAAAATACACTCGGGCTTTCGTTCTGCGATCTGCTGTTGCAGGTGCTTAAAACAGGTCTTTGACTCTGCGACGTGCGGCTGACGATTCTCAGGCGGACGACATTTAACCGCTGGCGTGTAAAACACCTCATCGGTCGACAGCTTCATGGCTTGCAACATCTTCTCGAGCAATTCACCGGCAGCACCGCGATACATCTGAGCACTGCTATCTTCTTCTTCGCTTGGCACATCACCCACAATCATTAATCGAGGCGAAGCTTTACCCTGCCCGATCAGTACATGCTGACGCGTTTCACTGAGGACACAGTGTGTACAAGAAGAAAGGTCGAATGTCTCTACAGGCTCAGAGGGTGTTGCTTGTTCAACAACCGGGGAGTCAATGACCTCAGATACCGATGTGCGTTCGAGCCACACATCGATACCCATGGCATTGAGATACGCTAGACGCCGCTGATCCATGATTCTCTCGCGGCCCGTGAATTACACGTTGCCTTGAGGATGCGCTTTATCAACTGCTTGCATCAGTTTATTGATGCCGTTGATATAGGCCTTAGCCGATGCCACAACGATGTCAGTATCCGCGCCTTGGCCATTGATCAGACGACCCGCTTTTTCCAAACGAACTGTGACCTCACCTTGTGAGTCAGTACCGCTAGTGATGTTATTGACTGAGTACAACTTGAGATCAGAACCCGAATTAATCAGTGCTTCAATCGCACGGTAGGCCGCATCAACTGGGCCACTACCTTCTGATGAGATGCTTTTCTCTTCGCCATCGACGGTAATAGTGATATCAGCAACTGGCGTCTCACCCGTTTCTGAACGGGCTTTCAATGACACAAGCTTTACGCGTTCGCTGATCTCTTCAGCACCTTTATCGGTCACCAAAGCTTGTAAGTCTTCGTCGAAAATCTCGTGCTTCTTATCCGCCAAGTCTTTAAAGCGCTTAAAGGCTTCGTTCAAAGCTTCTTCGGTACCCAAATCGATACCAAGCTCTTCTAAACGTGCACGGAAAGCATTACGACCTGAGTGCTTACCCATAACCATACGGTTCGCTGACCAGCCCACATCTTCAGCGCGCATGATCTCGTAGGTCTCACGGTGCTTAAGTACGCCGTCTTGGTGAATACCTGACTCGTGTGCAAAGGCATTCGCACCCACAATCGCCTTATTAGGCTGAACAGGGAAGCCAGTGATATTCGAAACCAAACGTGAACACGTCACGATTTGCGAGGTATCCAAGTTGGTGTCACAACCAAAGATATCCTGACGAGTACGTACCGCCATCACGATCTCTTCTAGTGATGCATTACCTGCACGCTCACCCAAACCGTTGATCGTACACTCGACTTGGCGCGCACCTGCATTAACCGCAGCCAACGAGTTAGCTACCGCTAAACCTAAGTCGTTATGACAATGTACGGAGAAGACTGCTTTATCCGAGTTAGGGATACGCTCGATCAAGGTACGCAAGGTGTTACCAAACTGATCAGGGATGTTGTAGCCCACTGTATCTGGCACGTTAATCGTGGTCGCACCGGCATCGATAACCGCTTCGAAGATGCGACATAAGAAGTCGATCTCTGAACGACCTGCATCCTCTGCTGAGAACTCAACGTTATCGGTGTATTTAAGCGCGTGTTTGACCGCCCATACCGCTTGCTCGACTACTTGGTCAGGCTGCATGCGCAACTTACGTTCCATATGAATGGGCGATGTTGCGATAAAGGTATGAATACGACCCGAGTTAGCTTTCTTCAGCGCCTCACCCGCACGATCGATATCGGCCTCAAGTGCGCGCGCCAAGCCACAGACTGTTGAATCTTTTACTGTCTCTGCGACAGCTTTCACTGATTCGAAGTCGCCAGGACTGGCAATTGGGAAACCCGCTTCGATAACGTCAACGCGCATTTTTTCCAACGCTCGTGCGATACGGATCTTTTCATCCTTGGTCATTGAGGCGCCAGGACTCTGCTCGCCATCTCGCAAGGTGGTATCAAAAATAATTAATTGGTCTTTGCTGCTCATTAGCTGCTCCGTCTGATAACCCTTGGGTCATCTAAGAATTCTGAAAACTGGATTGATGAATATGTGCCTTCATCCAGGCGTTTCTCTACGTGCCCCTTAGGGCAGTAGGTTCAGTCGAGCAGACAGGTCTAGACGCTGATCAGTCAAACGACCCATCAGTGCGTGAGCATTCAACAATGAATGGTGCTCGAAACGCATGTCTCAACCTAATAAAACGACAATGTTTGCACTATAGCCTAGCCTAAGTTTGCTTGGCAATCCTAGACTTAGCTGCGTTTTTTGATCCAGCGCCAAGCGGCCAAAACAGGGCCTGAGGCGACATACAGCATGAATACACCGAAGAGCACGATTGGCGGTTCCGAAACCACGATTGCGCCGGCAATCATCAAGCCCACAATGGTGATGAAAGGCACTTTGCCCTTCAGGTCGATCTGCTTGAAGCTAGAGAACAGAATATTGCTGACCATCAGCAGACCCGCAGAAATGGTCAAGATAACCATGATCCAAGCCACCTCATGGCCACTCAAACCGTTATCGACTGAAACCCATAAGGCGCCGGCTAAGATTGCTGCTGCCGAAGGACTGGGGAGGCCGACAAAGAAACGCTTATCCGCAGTACCAATTTGGGTATTGAAACGCGCCAAACGCAGTGCCGCACCCGTAGTGTAGATAAAGGCGGCAAGCCAACCGAGCTTACCCAGATCGGTCATCGCCCACTCGTACATCATAATAGATGGCGCCAAACCAAAGGCGATCATATCGGAGAGGCTATCGTACTCAGCGCCGAACGAAGTCTGCGTATTGGTTGCACGTGCCACTCGACCATCCAGACCATCCAGAATCATCGCGACAAAGATGGCGATCGCAGCTTTCTCAAAGTTGCCATCCATCGAAGCCAGAACCGCATAGAAACCACTAAACAAGGCAGCCGTGGTGAACAGATTCGGCAACAAATAGATGCCGCGCGGACGCTTCGGTGCCGCTTCGTCTGTTGTATTGGGTTCTGGTGATTCTGTAGTCATAGCCGCAGTATAAAAGAAAAAGGCCGCAACACGTGCGGCCTTTTAACTCGTCTAGAAGTGCAGATTAGTTCTTAGACTTATCAACGATCTTCTGGATCCAAGGCATCATGCCGCGCAACTTCTCACCAGTCTGCTCGATTGGGTGAGCTGCGTTCAAACGGCGACGTGCAGTCATCTCTGGGTAGTTAGACATACCTTCCAAGATGAACTTCTTCGCGTACTCACCCGTCTGGATGTTACGCAAACACTCACGCATCGCTTCACGAGATTGTTCGTTGATAACGCGCTCGCCAGTAACATACTCGCCGTACTCAGCATTGTTTGAGATTGAGTAGTTCATATTCGCGATGCCGCCTTCGTACATCAGGTCAACGATCAACTTCAGCTCGTGCAAACACTCAAAGTAAGCCATCTCAGGTGCATAACCAGCTTCGGTCAAGGTTTCGAAACCTGCTTTAACCAACTCAACAGCACCACCACACAATACCGCCTGCTCACCGAACAAGTCAGTTTCAGTCTCATCTTTGAAGGTTGTTTCGATGATACCGGTACGACCACCACCGATTGCTGATGCGTACGACATAGCAACTTGCTTAGCTTTACCAGAAGCGTCTTGTGCAACAGCGATCAAGTCAGGGATACCGCCGCCCTTAGTGAACTCGTTACGTACAGTGTGACCTGGCGCTTTAGGCGCAATCATCACAACGTCAAGATCTTCACGAGGAACGATTTGGTTGTAGTGAATCGCAAAACCGTGAGCGAACGCCAATGTAGCGCCGTTCTTAAGATTTGGTTCGATCTGATCACGGTACAACTGTGACTGGAACTCATCTGGTGTCAGAACCATCACCAAGTCTGAAGCTGCTACTGCGTCTTCAACGGTTGCAACTGACAAGCCAGCCGCTTCAGCTTTTGCTGCAGAAGCAGAACCTGGACGCAATGCAACAACCACATCGACGCCTGAGTCTTTCAGGTTGTTCGCGTGTGCGTGACCCTGTGAGCCGTAGCCCAAAATTGCGACCTTCATCCCTTTGATGATTGAGATGTCACAGTCTTTGTCGTAGTAAATGTTTACAGCCATGGGAATGCTTCCTGAATCGAAATAAATAAAAGTTAAACAGACAGACGCTTACCGCCGCGCGCAATGCCTAACGGACCTGAGCGCACTGTCTCGATAATAAGATCGCTATCTAGCGATGCGATGAAGGCGTCTAACTTGTCGCCGTCACCTGTCATCTCGATGGTGTAGCTATTCGAGGTGACATCAATAATGTTGCTACGGAAGATATCCGCCAAGCGCTTAAGCTCTTCACGCATTGGACCTTCTGCACGCACTTTGATCATCATCAGTTCGCGCTCAATGTGCGGGCCTTCAGACAGATCAACCAACTTAACCACATCAACCAACTTATTAAGCTGCTTGGTGATTTGCTCAACGATTTGGTCATCGCCGGTAGTTACCAGGGTCATACGCGACAAAGTCGCATCTTCGGTTGGAGCAACAGTCAATGATTCGATGTTGTAACCACGCGCACTGAACAAACCTGCAACACGCGACAAAGCGCCCGCTTCGTTTTCTAACAGAATAGAAATGATGTGACGCATTATGCCAGCTCCCGATCCGTATCTTGATGAGGTGACAAGTGCATCTCGTGATGACCTTTACCGTTAGCAATCATTGGGTATACGTTTTCTTCTGGGTCGATGATGATATTCATGAAGACCAAACGATCTGTCATGGCGAACGCTTCACGGTAAGCCGCTTCCAAATCACCTGGCTTATCAATCGTCATACCCACGTGACCAAAGCTCTCTGCCAACTTTTTGAAGTCAGGCAAAGCATCAACGTAAGAGTTTGAGTAACGACCATCGTAGAAGAATTCTTGCCACTGGCGAACCATGCCCATGTAGCCGTTGTTCAACAGAATGATTTTGATTGGCAAATCGTATTGCTTACAGGTTGCCAACTCTTGAATACACATCTGGATAGACGCTTCACCAGTCACACACGCAACGTGTGCATCTGGGAATGCTTGTTTAACACCCATTGCCGCTGGCAAACCAAAGCCCATGGTGCCAAGACCACCTGAGTTGATCCAACGACGTGGCTTATCAAACGGATAGAACTGCGCCGCAAACATCTGGTGCTGACCTACATCTGAGGTCAGATAGAAGTCGTCGTCTTTGGTCACTTTGTACAAAGTTTCCATCGCGAACTGAGGCTTGATCACCTCATCACTCTGGCGATAGCTCAATGACTTCTTAGAACGCCATTCACCAATCTGATTCCACCATGCGTCAAGTGCTGGCTCATCCATTTTCACGTTGAGCTCAGCCATCATGCTTAGCATGTCAGTCAACACGCTCTTAACTTGGCCTACGATTGGCACATCAACTTGAACCGTCTTAGAGATAGACGCAGGGTCAACATCAATGTGAATGATGCGAGCTTCAGGACAGAAGCTTGCAAGCTTGCCGGTCACACGGTCATCAAAACGCGCGCCGATGGCGATCAACACGTCAGTTTCATGCATTGCCATGTTGGCTTCGTAGGTACCATGCATACCGAGCATGCCAAGGAATTTCTCATTGATGAGAAATTCCTTGGCATGCTCG
>VMDJ01000066.1 GCA_008080925.1 Gammaproteobacteria bacterium | reverse complement strand
ATCGCACGCAAAATCGCTAGCTGGTTTGGTCGAAAAGAACCCACAACATCATCCGAATAACGGTAGGATGTTTGAAATTCATTTTCAGACATCACCATGAGCCGTTTTACCCAAGGACTGATCACTTTCATACTCGGCGCTGTCGTCATTGCTGCGCTGTGGTTTTCCACCCCCGAGCATGAACCCTTCCCTGAGCTAACATTCAACCTTGTTGACGGTAAGCCCATCACAAGCCAAGACCTTAAAGGTCGACCTGTGATGTTGAGCTTCTGGTCTGTCACTTGTTCAACCTGCATTGCAGACATACCAGCATTAAATCAACTGCATGAAATTTTAGATCGACGTGGCGGCAAACTAATCGGTGTTAACTTACCTAGCGACCCACCACCCACTGCGATTAGCATGGCGAAGAAATATGAGATCGCTTATCCAAACGCATTGGATGTGCATGGCGAGATCAATAAAGCGCTTGGCGGTATCAGCGTCACGCCAACACACTTATTTATTAATCGTGAAGGTAAAATTGTGCAACGACATACTGGCGCAGTTAACCTAAACGATATCGGACTGATCATCTCAACCCTATAACAAGGCAAGACTATGTGGTTAAAAGCTTGGCATCTCATCGGCATGGTGACTTGGTTCGCCGGACTGTTTTACCTTCCACGTTTATTCGTCTATCACGCCATGAGTGATGATGCGATTTCAAACGAGCGCTTCAAAATCATGGAGCGTAAATTGTTTTACGGCATCACTACACCCGGTGGCATCTTTACCCTCGTGTTTGGTTTTTGGATGCTCGCTGATTACGGCTGGACAGCCTTTGGTGGTCAGTTATGGCTAACTATTAAATTAGCGCTTATGGCTTTTCTGGTGATCTACCACATCTACTGTGGCGCACTTGTTAAAGCCTTTAAAGAAGATCGCAACACAAAATCACATGTTTGGTATCGGTGGTTTAACGAAGCACCGGTCTTAGTTCTCATTGCGATAATATTACTCGCGGTTTTAAAACCGATTTAACCCCAAAGGAGAAACAATGAAAAAAATCACTCAACTTTTTGCACTCGCACTTTGTTTGCTTTTACCCTTTAGCGCAATCGCAGATAACCATGGCGGTAAAGCACATAAGCTTGTTATTCAAGTCAGCACTAACGACCCGCAAACGCAAAAAATCGCACTTAACAATGCTGTTAATGCGCAAAAAGATATCGGCATGGATAACATCGATATCGAAATCGTTGCTTACGGCCCAGGCTTATCTGTGATGACTGCTCAAAGCCCAGAAGCAAAACGCGTTTCAAGCTTGGCACAACAAGGCATCACTTTTAGCGCCTGCAACAACACCATGAAGAAGATGGCTAAGAAGTCTGGCAAGATACCCGTACTTGCTGACGGTGTCGGCATAGTTCCAGCTGGCGTTATTCGCATCATGGAACTTCAAGAAAAAGGTTACGCCTATATACGCCCCTAAATCTAAGGGCAGAAAAAAGCCGCTCAGTGAGCGGCTTTTTTATTTTGTGCGATTCGTACGAATTACGAACAACCACCTTGTGAGCCACAGGTGCCACAACCGCCGCCACCTTGAGGAGCTAGGTTATTAAACACGAAGCGTGCATCGTTATCTTCACCAACGAAGTCGATCTCAACACCTCGAATGTGTTCTAGGGTTGCTGGATCAACAATCACTTTCAAACCATCGTACTCACGCACCATGTCTTCAGGATTGAGTTGATCAGAGAAAGTCATACCGAAGCTCACGCCACTACAACCGCCTGGGGTTGCGAATACACGAACGCCAGCAATGTTCTCTTCTACTTGACCCATCAGCTCAGCCATTTTGGTCTGCGCACTGCCGGTCAAAGCTACTTCAGCATCTGTTAAAACTGCAGTCATTTTTCACCACCTTAAAAAATTGATAACGTATTTTAGCATTTCTACCTAAAAACTTCGCTACCTTGTCCATTAAATAGCAATCATTTCAAAGTCTTGCTTGCTCACACCGCACTCCGGGCAGGTCCAATCATCGGGCACATCGGCCCAATCTGTACCCGGCGCAATGCCGTGATCGGGATCACCAATGGCGGGATCATAGATGTAGCCGCACACGACACACAGGTAAGTTTTCATTTTTGCTCCAAAATTTTTGGCTAGTTTGCCAGAGACAAAGCCTGCCTCAACATCATGAAACATAGGCATTTCCGCCTGATACCATGCGCACATGCAAACAACTCCTCACATTCTGGTTATCGGCGGACACGACCCAAGCGGCGGCGCCGGTATTCAGGCAGATATCGAGACAGGCGCAGCCCTTGGCTGCCGCGTATTTTCGCTCGTCACCTGCCTAACCTCTCAGAACACTCAGAATGTGTATGCCGTTTCTCCGCAATCTGTTGATGCCTTGGCAGATCAATTCGATCGACTGATCAACGATATTCAGATTGACGCCATCAAAGTTGGACTGCTCGGTGATCTGGCGATTGCACAATGGCTTGCACTGCGTTTGGCCGATTTGAAACGCCCCGTGACTTTGGATCCTGTGTTGCGTGCAGGCGGCGGTGAATCACTCAGTAACCAAGCTCTAATTGATCACCTCAAAACAGACTGGCTGCCCTGGCTAACCAGCCTCACACCGAATCGTGCTGAAGCAAGAGCACTCAGTGCTTGCAATGACATGTCAGAAGCGGGGAAGGCATTAGTCAATGAAGGCACACAACATGTGCTGATTACCGGCGCAGATGAAGCTGACGATGACATGGTGCACAACACACTCTTTACACGTGAACAGCATCAGCCATACGAATGGCCAAGATTACCGCATACCTATCATGGCTCTGGCTGCACCTTAGCCACTGCGCTCACCTGTGAGCTCGCAAAAACTGGCGATATCTTAGCTGCCGCACAACAAGCTCAAGCCTTTGTCTGGGGAACGTTATCTCGCGGTGAACAAGTGAGCGATGGGCAACATCTACCGAATAGGCGATTGTCATGATGCGTGACTGGCGCGGTTTGTATGCCATCACCGACAGCCGCTTTAAAGGCGACGATATCGCGCAGCAAGTGCTCAAAGCGATCCGAGGTGGTGCTCGCATCATTCAATATCGAGATAAATCGGATGATGCTACGTTGCAACTCAAGGAAGCCACTGCCATCGCAGAGGTCTGCAAAACCAACGATGTCATTTTTATTGTGAATGATGATATCGAGCTTGCCAAAGCCGTGAATGCTGATGGCGTGCATCTTGGTCACACCGATGCATCGTTTGAAAAGGCGCGCGAACTGTTAGGCGCTGATGCTGCGATTGGCGTCTCATGCTATGCCGATATTGATCGCGCAAAAGCTGCGCAATTATCAGGTGCCAGCTATGTCGCCTTCGGTCGCTTTTTTAATTCCAACACCAAACCGAACGCACCTGCCGTAAGCCTTGACGTATTGGCCGAGGCAAAGAAACAGCTCACTGTCCCTGTGGTTGCGATTGGCGGTATTACCCAAGACAATGGCGCCCCCCTGATTAAATCAGGCGCCGATATGTTGGCAGTGGTGAATGGCGTGTTTGGCGCACCCGATATCACGCTTGCCGCACAATCAATCTGCAACCTCTTCGATGCTTGATGGAGAACAGCATGACCGCACAAAATCGTTTTGAAAAAGCCCAGAAGCACATCCCAGGTGGTGTGAACTCACCCGTACGTGCCTTTAAAGGTGTCGGTGGTGATCCGGTCTTTGTTGATCATGCGAAAGGCGCTTACTTCACCGATCCTGATGGCAAGCGTTACATAGACTATGTCGGCTCATGGGGTCCAATGATCTTAGGTCATGCACATGACGAAGTGATCGAAGCAGTTCGCGAAGCAGCACTCCGTGGCTTGTCATTTGGCGCACCGACTGAAATGGAAACCACCATGGCAGACATGATCTGCGAGATCGTGCCAAGCATGGAGATGGTGCGTATGACCTCTTCAGGCACTGAAGCCACCATGTCGGCGATTCGTTTGGCTCGCGGATTTACTGGTCGCGACAAGATCGTGAAGTTTGAAGGTTGTTATCACGGTCACTCAGATTCTTTACTGGTTAAAGCAGGCTCTGGCGCACTAACCCTAGGTGAACCATCTTCACCTGGCGTACCTGCCGCACTAGCTGAACACACCATCACTTTGAACTATAACGATGCTGATCAAGTTCGTGAAACCTTCTCGCAGATTGGTGATCAAATTGCCTGCATCATTGTTGAGCCGGTTGCTGGCAACATGAACTGCATTCCACCGGTTGAAGGCTTCCTCGAAACCTTGCGCGCTGTTTGTGATGAATACAAAAGCGTGTTGATCTTTGATGAAGTTATGACCGGCTTCCGCGTAGCACTTGGCGGCGCACAAGCTATGTATGGCGTTAAGCCTGATCTCACCACCCTCGGCAAGATCATTGGCGGTGGCATGCCAGTAGGCGCTTTTGGTGGTCGTCGCGACATCATGGAACACATCGCACCGTTAGGCCCTGTATATCAGGCAGGCACCTTGTCAGGTAACCCTGTTGCGATGGCAGCTGGTTTAAAAACACTCGAGCTACTCAGCGCTGAAGGTTTCCATGCGCAACTCTCTGCCAAGGTCGAGACACTCGTTAACGGCATGATGAACGAAGCTAAGTCAGCAGGCATCCCGATGACAGAGAACCATGCGGGCGGCATGTTTGGTTTGTTCTTCACCGATGCATCAAAGGTCACTAACTTTGCTGAGACCACCGCTTGCGATCAAGAGCGCTTTAAGAAGTTCTTCCACGGCATGTTGAACGAAGGTGTTTATCTCGCACCATCAGCCTATGAAGCAGGCTTTGTGTCTATCGCGCACACCGATGAAGACCTCAACAACAGCATCGAAGCTGCAGCGAAAGTCTTTAAAACACTTTGACCGAAGTTTTCGATCAACTCCTCGTTTGGATCAATACCCACCCGCAACATGCGGGCTGGGTGATCTTTCTAGTTGCACTCGCTGAATCTCTCGCCATCGTTGGCATCCTTGTCCCCGGGGTGGTGATCTTATTAGGTGCCGGCACATTGATTGGCAATGGCACCTTAGATTTTTGGCCCATGATGGTGTGGGCAGTTGCCGGTGCGATTATCGGTGATGCAATTAGCTTTCAGCTCGGTCGACATTTTGAAAGCGCATCGAAACATCTTTCATGGTTTGAAAAACATCCCGAGCATTTAGAGAAGGGACACGCCTTCTTTGAAAAATGGGGCGAGCTCAGCGTGATCATTGGTCGCTTCTTTGGCCCGATCCGCGCCATCATTCCGCTTATTGCCGGCCTCATGGGTATGAAGCCTGCACGCTTTTATGCCGCGAATATTTTCTCTGCCCTACTCTGGGCACCAGCTTATTTAGCACCCGGCATTGTTTTAGGCTCACTGATTGATCAAGGTGATCTTGGCACTTGGCTTAGCGCAGCACTCGGATTATTTATTGGTATCGCTGTTATCGCGCTGATTAAATCAAAGCGCTAATCACTCACCCCAACGTGCGCCTAAATTATGTGGCACGTTCAAATGATCCAAGATACGCGAGACCATGAAGTCGACAATCTCATCAATGGTCGTTGGTTTGAAATAAAATCCTGGGTTAGCCGGCATAATCACCGCACCTGCTTGTGACAAGGTGAGCATGTTCTGCAAATGAATACTTGAGAAAGGCGTTTCTCGCACAAGCAAGATCAACTTACGTTTTTCTTTCAACGCAACATCCGCAGCGCGATCAATCAAGTCATCACAGATACCATTCGCAATGGTCGCCAAGGTACCTGTCGTGCAAGGACACACCACCACAGCTTCAGGTGGGTTACTGCCACTAGCAACTGGCGCTGTCCATTGCTGACGACCAAACACCTGAAGCTGCTGATCAGTCACACCAAAATGTTCGCAAAAGAACTTTTGCATCTCGCTGGTGTTACCCGGCACCTTCAAGTCAGTTTCCATATTTAAGACAACCTGACCTGCCTGTGAGCACATCAATTGCACTGTGCGCCCTGCTGCCAACAATTGCTCAATCAAACGCAATGGATATTGCGCGCCTGACGCACCGGTAATCGCAACTGCTATCGCATCACTCATACTCTTAACTCTCTGCTAACGCATCCAAAATACGTTGATGAATATTTTCGAACCCGCCGTTACTCATCACCAACACATGTTGATCAGCGGTAGCCGTTTGCGCGATACGATCAACGATCGCCTGGGTTTCGTGGGCAACGGTTAATTTATCACCTAACCCCGATAGCACACCTTCAGCGTCCCAGTTCAACGTGCTTGGCGCATAAATCAGCACCTCATCAGCTGCCGCTAAAGAGTCCACTAAACGATCAGCGAGCACACCCATGCGCATCGTGTTTGAGCGCGGCTCAAGCACCGCGATAATCTTTTGTGACCCCACTTGCGCGCGCAGACCACGCAAGGTTTTATCAATCGCTGTTGGGTGGTGTGCAAAATCATCAAATACACGCACCCCTTTTTCTGTTCCGCGTAGCTCCATGCGACGCTTAACATTCTCAAATTTAGCTAAGGCATCAATCGATACATCTGCGGGTACGCCTGCATGGCGCGCAGCCGCGATAGCCGCTAATGCATTCGATACATTGTGCTCACCGGATAAGGTCCAACTCAGACGACCTTGCGACTCGCCTTTAAACAAAACATCAAAGGCAGTGCCATCCAAGTTTTCATTCGCGGTTGACCAATCACCCTGATCTCCATTGATCTGACCAAGGGTTTCTACTGGCGTCCAACAACCCTTCTCTAAGGTCTCGTTGATCGCTTGATCATGCTTTGGCGAAACGATCAAACCACTCGATGGGATAGTGCGCACTAGGTGATGAAACTGACGCTGAATATCGGCAAGTGAATCAAAGATATCCGCGTGATCAAACTCCATGTTATTCAACACAGCGGTACGTGGATGGTAGTGCACAAACTTTGAGCGCTTATCAAAGAAGGCCGTATCGTATTCGTCCGCTTCGACCACAAAGAAAGGCGCATCACCGGCACGTGCCGATAATCCAAAGTTAGCGGGAACACCCCCGATCAAAAAACCCGGCTTCAGATTGGCGTACTCCAAGATCCACACCAACATACTTGAGGTAGTTGTCTTGCCATGAGTACCTGCAACCGCGAGCACCCAGCGATCAGCCAACACATGTTCCGCCAACCATTGCGGGCCTGAGGTGTACGGCATGCCTTTATCTAAGATCGCCTCGACACATGGATTACCGCGCGACATCGCATTACCCACTACGACGACATCAGGCTGTGGCTCAAGTTGAGAAGGATCGTAACCTTCAGTGAGTGTGATGCCAGCAGCCTCGAGCTGTGTGCTCATCGGTG
>VMDJ01000010.1 GCA_008080925.1 Gammaproteobacteria bacterium | reverse complement strand
CATGGCTTTGGCTGAGCTACCCGCTGTGATCGCTTCCATAATCAGATAACTATGTGTTTCGGTGCTACCGCAGATCAAGGGCTCCGGCACGCGCAGCGCATGCGCACTGTTTAAGATCGATAGGCCTTCCATCTCGGCTTCAAACATATCTAGCTTATCAACGCTGTTGAGTTTGACGAACCAATGCTGACCATCCATATGCACGATATACGTCTCATTGATACAGCCACCCCCGATAGGTTGGCTATCAATCGATACAAAAGGTTGAGAGGTTGCCTTTGCAATAGCGTGGGCAATGTCGTGCCAGATTTGGCGCATAAGGTTTAGCTCAGTCGATCACGTAACGGGCTAGTACGTGGGAAGTGTGCCCGTAAGAATTCCATTTGATCGGCCAAAACATTACGACCCTGAAGAAAAATATATTCCGCATGTGTTGGGATGAAAGGGATGGCCAGTAACTGCATGCCCGCTTGTTCTGGTGTGCGGCCCGCTTTATGCGTGTTACAGCGTGTGCACGAGGTAATCAGGTTGGACCAACTGTCTTCGCCTTCTTGGCTGACTGGGATGATGTGATCGCGCGAGAGCTGCGATTTGTGGAACTGATCACCGCAATACATGCAGTGAAAGTCATCGCGTTGAAACAGGGCTTCGTTAGAGACGGGAGGTGCGTAGCCTTTGTCGAGGCAGTAGCGATTTTGATGGTTGCCGTGAGTGGCGATGATGGAGTGAAGGATGATTTTGCTTTGATGCGATTCGTTATTGATGCCGCCACGAATCGTTAGGATAGGGTCGCCGAGGTCATACGCAACCATATCAAGGCTGTGTAGCTTGACGGCCTGCCGGTAGTCGATCCACTCAAGTGGCATCCCGGAGGCGTCGGTTCTCAACAATTGTTGTCTTAACCCCGACATGATGGGCGTCCTCACTTTCGGTTTACGTGTTTATGTCACAGCTTGGCGCAGAGTTCAAATGACACTTATCTGACAAAACCCCGCGAGCTAAGATCAGCATCAGTACAATAGCCGTATGTCCCAAACCACTTACTTGCGCGTGGCGATTCCTGTGCCATTGCCTAAAGCTTTTGATTACCTGCCTGATCAGCGCTTCACAGCAGCGGCCTATCCGGTGGGCGCGCGCGTTTTGGTGCCGTTTGGTCGTACGCAAAAGCTCGGTGTGGTCTTGGAGCATGTACAAAGTGCCGATGTGTCTAGCGATAAGCTCAAACATGTCGAACCACCGATTGATTCAGAAGCACTCTTAGATCAAACACACCTTGCCTTTCTGCGTTGGGCAGCCAGTTACTATCATCACCCTGTAGGCGAGGTGGTCACAGCCGCTTTGCCGCTGCGCTTGCGTAAAGCCAATGCACCGTTGCCCTTAGCTGAGCAACGTTATTTTTTAGCGGCCGAGAGCGTAGGTATTGTTGAGCAACTTGGGCGCGCACATAAGCAACGTGAGTTGGTCGAGTGGATTGCGGCACACGGTGATCACGGCGTTGAGCAAACCACGCTTAAGCAACATGCCGGGTCAGCGCTGATTAAAAAATTGGTTGATGCGCAACATCTGCTGCTGAAAGAAAGTGCGCCGATAAAAAGCGAGTACGTACCGCAGCGCTCGCCGCATCAGCTGAATGAAGAACAGCAAGCGGCCGTTGATGCGGTTGCGCAACAGCTTAATCAGTACGCGGCCTTTTTATTACAGGGCGTGACAGGCTCGGGTAAAACCGAGGTGTATCTACGATTAGCTGAGCAAGTGCTCGCGCACAATAAAAACGTAATGATCTTAGTGCCAGAGATTGCCCTCACACCACAACTACAACAACGCTTTGCCGAGCGTCTCGGTGAAGGGGTGTTGTTGATGCACTCAGGCATGAAAGATACCGAGCGCGAGATCGCGTGGCAGCGACTTCGCTTAGGGTTGGCGCGTGTCGTGCTCGGCACACGCTCACTGATGCTGAATCCAATGGCAGAACTTGGCTTAATTGTGGTTGATGAAGAACACGACCCCTCGTTTAAACAACAAGAAGGCTTCCGTTATTCCGCGCGTGACTTAGCTGTGGTGCGTGCATCTCGAGCAAAATGTCCGGTGGTGTTAGGTTCTGCAACGCCATCGCTAGAATCGTTACGCAATGTTGAGCAAGGGCGTTATCAACGTCTGTTATTAAACCAACGTGCGGGCAGTTCAAAGCCACCTTCAATGCACTTAGTCGATCTACGTGATCAGCCAGTGCAAAACGGCTTGGCACTGCCAGTGATTGATGAAATTCAAGCGACGCTTAACAAAGGCGAGCAGGTCATGGTGTTTTTAAACCGACGGGGTTTTGCACCGGTGCTGGCCTGTTATAGCTGTGGTTGGACATCGGATTGCCCGCGGTGTGATGCGCGTCAAACAGTGCATCAAGCGGCACATCGTTTGTGGTGTCACCACTGTGGCTCGCAGCAAGCCTTGCCGCAAAAGTGTCCAAGCTGTGGTGAGCACGATTTGCATCCTTTAGGTCAAGGAACCGAGCAACTCGATCAGTCATTACAGGCTCGCTTTAACGATATACCGCTCGTGCGCGTCGATCGTGATGCAGCAGCAAAGCGTGGCGCACTCGAAAAGCTACTCGACTCAGTGCATCAAGCGGATGCAGCACTCTTGGTGGGTACGCAGATGCTCGCTAAAGGGCATCACTTTCCAAAGGTGACCTTGGTGGTGGTACTCGATGCGGATAGCGGTTTGTTCAGTGCTGACTATCGCGCTACCGAACGGATGGCACAGTTACTCATGCAGGTGGCCGGTCGTGCAGGGCGCGGTGAGCTGCCCGGTCGTGTCTTGATCCAAACACGCTATCCCGATCATCTGTTGTTGCAGACCTTGGTGAACCACGGTTACGAAGCGTTTGCCCAAGCGGCGTTGCAAGAACGACTTGAGGCGGACTACCCACCGATCTCGCATCACGTATTGCTGCGCGCCGAAGCGAACAAAATGGACCCGACGATGCAGTTTTTGAATAAGGTCACCCAGTGGGGCAAAGCGCACACCGATCAGTCGGTGAGTTTTTGGGGGCCGGTGCCAGCACCGATGACGCGACGCATCGGTCGATACCGAGGACATTTGCTGATTCAGTCGAGCTCGCGCGAAGCACTGCACGGCTTTTTGTCACAGCTCGAGATGTATTTGGCCGAGTCTAAACTCGCCCGTTCAGTCCGCTGGAGCTTGGATGTCGATCCCGCCGATCATTTTTGATCACTATCTAATGATGTCAGTTGGGCAGTTTGTTATGCTTCGCGCCCTTCTTTAAGGCGAAACCACCATGAAAACCGAAATTGCTCAACTTGTTGAAAGCGCGCTCCAATCGTTAGTCGACCAAGGGGTGTTGGCAGCGGATGCTGTGCGACCTCCAGTGATCGAGCGTGCGCGTGATCCAGAGCACGGTGATTTCGCCACCAATGCCGCGATGGTTAACAGCAAAGCGGCGGGCATGAATCCGCGTCAGCTCGCTGAGCAACTGATCGCGGCCATGCCTTCAGCGGATTTCATTTCAGAGGTCTCGATCGCCGGCCCGGGTTTTATTAACTTCCGTGTCGCAAGCGATGCACAAAGTGCCATCGTTGAGCGCATCTTGAGTGAAGGTGAGCAATTCGGTCGCTCAAACGTGGGTGAGCAGAAAAAAGTTCAAGTCGAGTTTGTCTCGGCAAATCCAACTGGCCCACTGCATGTCGGTCATGGTCGCGGTGCGGCTTACGGTTCGGTTGTCGCTGATCTACTCGAAGCCGTCGGCTTTGATGTCGATCGCGAGTACTACGTCAACGATGCCGGTCGTCAGATGGATATCCTCGGTACGTCAGTCTGGCTGCGTTACCTCGAGCTAGCGGGTGAAGAGCTCAGCTTCCCAAGCAATGGTTACAAAGGTGACTATGTGTGGGATATCGCCGCGACCTTACACCGTGAAAAAGGCGATGCGATTCGCTTTGCCAGCAACGAGGTGTTTGCGGATATCCCTGCCGATGAACCTGCCGGTGGTGATAAAGAAGAACATATCGATGCCTTGATCGATCGTGCGAAAGCCTTACTCGGTAAAGAGGGCTACCGCGAGGTGTTTGATCTAGGCCTCAATGTCATCTTAGATGACATCCGTGATGACTTAGGCTTGTTTGGTGTGCGTTACGAGAACTGGTATTCCGAGCGTTCACTGGTTGAGTCAGGCAAAGTCGAAGCGATTATCGAAAAGCTAAAAGCGGCTGGCCACCTCTATGAAAAAGGTGGCGCTTGGTGGTTTAAATCGACCGACTTTGGCGATGAGAAAGATCGTGTGGTGGTGCGTGATAACGGACAGACCACTTACTTTGCTTCTGACATTGCGTATCACCTAGAAAAGTTTGAGCGCGGTTACGATCGCGTGATTGATGTATGGGGTGCTGACCATCATGGCTATGTGCCACGTGTCAAAGCCGCGATCCAAGCGATGGGTGGCAACCCAGAGCAACTCGATGTGTTGTTAGTTCAGTTTGCGATCTTGTATGAAGGTGGTGAGCGTAAACAGATGTCGACCCGTTCAGGTGAGTTCGTCACCCTGCGCGAGTTACGTAAAGACGTTGGCACGGATGCAGCGCGTTTCTTTTACATCATGCGTAAGTGCGAACAACATCTGGATTTCGATTTAGATCTTGCACGCTCACAATCCAATGAGAACCCGGTCTATTACGTGCAATACGCCCATGCGCGTATCTGTTCGGTGTTCCGTCAGGCGAGTGAGAAGGGTGTGAACACGCAGCTAAGCGATGGCAACACGCATCTTGAGTTGCTCACTGAATCGCACGAACAAAGCATGATGAAAACCTTGGCGCGTTATCCTGAAGTACTGCAAAACGCCGCACTTAACTCAGAGCCACATCAGCTGACCCATTACCTCCGTGAACTGGCAAATGAGTTACACAGTTATTACAACGCGCATCAATTCTTAGTGGATGACAGCAATCTCACCGATGCACGTTTAAAATTGATCACCGCAACGCGACAAGTGTTGCTCAATGGTCTTAAACTGATCGGTATCAGCGCACCTGAAAAAATGTAAGGCATGCCACGCGATTACAAACACGTCTCACCTCGTCGCGCACCGGCGAAAAAATCATCCTCTCCCTTTGTTTGGGCAGCGGTCGCGTTTTTGTTGGGTGTGTTTGTGATGGGTTTGTTCTGGTTAAAGATGCAACCACCGGCGAATGCGCCAGAGTGGGTGGGTGCTGAACCTGAACGTAAGCCGCGCGAAGTCGCAAAGCCTGTTGGCCCGCCCAAAAAGATCCAACCTGAAAAACCTGAAACCCGCTTCACCTTCTTTAAAGACCTCAGTCAGCGTGAAGTGGTGGTGCCTGATGAAAAGTTTGAGTTACGTGCTTCGCGCGATACGGATGCGACCTCGCGTTTCGTGGTGCAGATCGCCTCATTAAGCAAACGTGCCGATGCCGAACGTATTCAAGCCGAAGTGGCATTGTTGGGCATTGAATCAACCATCAGTGAAGCCTCACTGGATGATGGTGTGCGATATCGCGTTTCGACTACCCCAGTCTTAGGGCAGTCGAAAGCGAATAGCCTTTTAAGCCAGCTAAAGAAAGGTGGCTATAAAGGCATGTTTGTCAAAATCTCGCGTTAAGGCTGCGCATCTAACCACGCATTCACAGCGGCTAGCAGATCATCGCTTTGACCCGCAAAGAAGTGATCGGCTCTCGCCACTTCTTGTTGTGCATATCCCTTGTTATGCCTGGCAGCTTTCGCGCGCAAATCATTGCTTTGCAAAACGCCGGGTAAATCACGTGAACCGAACAGATCCAACATCGGCAGATCAATCTTGCTCAGGTTGCTCAGGTTCGCATCGTTAGGATTCTTCATATCCAAACTCATACCCACCGAGACATAACCTTTCACCGTGCCTGGCGCGCCTTGCGCTAAATAATGTGCTGCCATACGCGAGCCAAAGCTGTGCGACACCACCATGATGCGATCGTGACCACGGGTTTCTAGCTCAACAATCCCTGCCGCGATGCGAGCTGCTGCAGGTTCAACCAACGGTAGCCATGCGCTATCCGGTGCCTCTGCTGATTCAACCGGTAACTGTAGCGATAACGTGTCCCAACCTGCTTCAGTCAGGCGCACACGCAACGGCTGCACCACGTCCATCCAGTCGGCATTGGCGCCTTTGCCGTGCAGGACTAAAACCGCACCTTTGCGCTGATCCGCTTGGTTTTCAGTGAAGATGCCCATGAAATCGCGCTCGCCATCATTCAGCTGCACAATCTCACCATCCATAATCGCATCAGCGATCTGATTCACGATACGCGTCTCACGCGCATAGTCAGGTGCGGCGAAAAGCGCACCACAAAACAAGCTTAAACCAAGAAAAACATGTGTTTTCAGTGACATAGATATCTCCCAAAGGGGGTGGCTGTAATAAGGATCGCTTTCCGGTAGAGTGGCGCGACTTAACGTATTAAGCGCTCTTTTTTGAGCAAAAAGAACCCAAATTTTTCCGGACAATTCCGGCATGGAGCAAACGCATGGCTGATTACGCACTCGCCCCATCAATCCTATCTGCAGACTTCGCCAAACTCGGTGAAGAATGTGACAACGTGTTGGCATCAGGTTGCGACATCATTCACTTCGACGTGATGGACAACCACTACGTACCAAACCTGACCATTGGTCCTTTGGTGTGTGACGCATTGCGCAAGCACGGCATCACCGCACCGATTGATGTGCATCTTATGGTGAGCCCAGTCGATCGTATCGTGGGTGACTTCGCACAGGCCGGTGCAACCTACATCACCTTCCACCCAGAAGCGTCTGATCATATCGACCGCACTTTGCAGTTGATCGAAAGCGAAGGCTGTAAAGCCGGCTTGGTATTCAACCCAGCAACGCCACTGTCATACCTGGATTACGTGATCGATAAGATCGACATGATTCTATTGATGTCAGTTAACCCAGGTTTTGGTGGTCAAAGCTTCATTCCTTCAGCACTCGATAAGCTGAAAGAAGCGCGCAAGATCATCGATGCCTCAGGTCGTGATATCCGTTTGGAAATCGACGGCGGTGTAAAAGCCGACAACATTGCAGCTATCGCCGCAGCGGGTGCAGATACCTTCGTATCAGGTTCGGGCATCTTCGGTGGTCGTAACGAGTCGGATGCGAACAAGTACGACAGCATCGTGAAGACATTCCGCGCGGAACTGGCAAACGCCTAAACCGACGAAAAAGCGGGAAAATCCAGAGGCGAGTCGGGTAGACTCGCCTTTTTTATTGATCAAACCACCGAGATTTTCATGGCCGTACGTAAACCCAAAATGATCCTAATTGATGTGGATGGCACCTTGGTTGATAGCGTGCCGGATCTGGCGTATTGCGTCGATGAGATGATGAAAGCACTCGGTCGCGAGCCGCATGGAGAAGCGAAAGTGCGTGATTGGGTGGGTAACGGTGTCGAACGTCTGACAAGACGTGCGTTAATTGGCCAACTTGATGGCGAGCCAAGCGATGAAGATTT
>VMDJ01000164.1 GCA_008080925.1 Gammaproteobacteria bacterium | reverse complement strand
TCGCTGTCGCGATGACCAAGGCCTTCCTAGCAGTTGAAGGCGGCAAAGCTGCGGCATCTTCGCGTATTCACGACACCGTTCGCGAACTAACCAAGAGCGTTGTCGACACCATTAGTCGCCGCATCCCAGAGGGTGGTCAGGTTCATATTGAAGACGTACAAGACCAAGTTGAATTGGCTTTGATGCGTGGTGGTGAGCACAAAATTGCTCGTGCTTACGTCCTTTATCGCGAAGAGCAAAAGCGCAAGCGCCAAGAAGAAGTTACTGAAGAAGCTGAAGAACATCTGGTTAACGTGACCGCAATCGACGGCAGCACCAAGCCACTGGATGTAAATCGTTTACGCGCACTTATCACAGAAGCTTGTGACGGCCTTGAAGGTGTTACCGAACAATCGATCTTTGATGACACCTGTCGCAACCTTTTCGACGGCATCAAAGAAAAAGACGTAGCCAACACACTCGTTATGAGCTCTCGCACCATGATCGAGAAAGAGCCTAACTATTCTTACGCTGCAGCTCGCTTGCTGATGGACTCACTGCGCTTTGATGCATTGGGCTTCCTTGGCATGGATACCAATGTTGCAACTCAAGCTGAGATGGCTGATTTGTACCCAAGCTATTTCAAGAACTACGTACAACGCGCCGTTGAACTTGAACTGCTCGACCCACGTCTTGCGCAATACGACCTTGAGCGTCTAGGCCAAGCGATGGATGCAAACCGTGACTTGCAGTTCACCTACCTCGGTTTGCAAACCCTGTTTGATCGTTACTTCATTCACTCTCGCGATACCCGCTTTGAATTGCCACAAGCATTCTTCATGCGCGTTGCGATGGGCTTAGCCATCAATGAGATCGATCGTGAAGGTCGTGCGATTGAGTTCTACAACTTACTCTCTAGCTTTGACTTTATGAGCTCAACGCCTACCCTATTTAACTCTGGCACCTTGCGTCCTCAGTTATCGTCTTGTTACCTGACTACCGTTCCTGACGACTTGGATGGTATCTACGGTGCTATTAAGGACAACGCATTACTTTCTAAGTATGCAGGTGGCTTAGGTAATGACTGGACACCAGTTCGTGGCTTAGGCGCACACATCAAAGGCACCAACGGTAAATCACAAGGCGTTGTTCCTTTCCTAAAAGTGGCCAACGACACCGCGGTAGCGGTTAACCAAGGCGGTAAGCGTAAAGGTGCTGTTTGTGCCTACCTTGAAAGCTGGCACATCGATATTGAAGAGTTCCTGGATCTTCGTAAGAACACCGGTGATGACCGTCGTCGTACTCACGACATGAACACAGCGAACTGGATTCCAGACTTGTTCATGCAACGTGTTGCTGAAGACCAAGAGTGGACACTTTTCACACCTAACGACACCACCGATCTACACGACCTGACCGGCAAAAAATTCGAAGCCGCTTACGTTGCTTACGAAGAGAAAGCTGCGAAAGGTGAAATCAGCGTTCACAAGAAGGTGAAGGCAGTTGATCTATGGCGCAAGATGCTTGGCATGTTGTTCGAAACAGGTCACCCATGGGTAACCTTTAAAGATCCTTGCAACATTCGTTACACCAACCGTCACGTTGGCGTGGTTCACTCATCTAACCTGTGTACTGAGATCACTCTGCATACTAATCAAGCTGAGATCGCAGTGTGTAACTTAGGTTCAGTTAACCTACCTGCACACACCATTGAAGGTGAAGGCGTAGATTTAGCCAAACTCGAAAAAACCATCAACACCGCAATGCGTATGTTGGATAACGTTATCGAGTACAACTACTACAGCGTTCCTCAAGCACGTAACTCTAACTTGCGTCACCGCCCTGTGGGTCTAGGCATCATGGGCTTCCAAGATGCGCTGTACAAAATGCGCATGGCTTACGCGAGTGAAGAAGCGGTTACCTTCGCTGACAACTCAATGGAAGCGGTGTCTTACTACACCATCAAAGCATCAACTGACTTGGCTGAAGAGCGTGGTCGTTACTCTAGCTTCGAAGGTTCTTTGTGGAGCCAAGGCATTCTGCCAATCGACTCGTTGCGTGAACTCGCTGAGATCCGTGGCAAGTACTTGCAAGCAGACACCACTGAAACCTTGGATTGGGATGATCTGCGCGAGCGCGTTAAAACCGTTGGCATGCGTAACTCAAACACCATGGCGATCGCACCAACAGCGACCATCTCAAACATCTGTGGTGTTAGCCAATCAATTGAACCTACCTATCAGAACCTGTTCGTTAAATCGAATCTGTCAGGTGAGTTCACCGTGGTTAACCCATACCTAGTTCGTGACCTCAAAGACCGCGGTTTGTGGGATGAGGTGATGGTTAACGATCTGAAGTACTACGATGGTTCAGTACTACCGATCGATCGTATCCCTGATGACCTTAAAGCCATCTACCGTTCAGCGTTTGAAGTTGATCCACGTTGGTTGGTTGAAGCAGGTGCACGTCGTCAGAAGTGGATTGATCAAGCACAGAGCTTGAACCTGTACATGGCAGAGCCATCAGGCAAGAAACTCGACAACTTGTACAAGCTAGCTTGGGTTCGTGGCCTAAAAACCACTTACTACCTCCGCTCAATGGGTGCGACCCATATGGAGAAATCAGCTGCTGCACCAAACAGTGGCTCTAAAACTGCAGACGCAAGCTTCGCGCTGAGTGCATCTCAGTCAGGTAGCGCAGCGCCTAAAGCATGCAGCATTCTGGATCCAGATTGCGAAGCGTGCCAATAAGAAGAATTGAGGAGAAACACCAATGAATTGGGATGACCCATTAGCACCATTGAGCAGCAAGTCTTCAGCTCCATCGAAGGCGCCTATCTCAGAAGAAGCTAACCCACTTAAAAATGCAAACTCAGCTGTTTCAGCACCGGCGCCTAAGCCATCTGAAGCATTGACCGCGGTATCTGGCCAAGAGGCTGCGATTCACGGTCAGCCAATGCATACCCCTGCACCATCTGAACTGAAGCCAGTTAACTCAGATGACAAACGTGTTATCAACGGCATGACTGACATCAATCAGTTAGCACCGTTTAAGTATCCATGGGCATGGGAATATTTCCTCAACGCAAACCGTAATCACTGGACGCCGCTTGATATCAACATGGCACAGGATGTTCATGATTATCACCACAAGCTAACGCTTGAAGAGCGTCACGTTTACGAAAACGTTCTGGCTTACTTGACCACCTCTGACATTCTTGCGATGCGTAACATCGGCCTAGCGGTCATGGAAAAGATGTCAGCGCCTGAGCTACAGATTTATCAAGCACGCCAAGTATATGAAGAAGCCTTGCACACCTGGACTTACCAGCATTGCATCGAGTCAATTGGCCTCGACCAAGGCGAGATCTACAACCGCTACCGCGTGGTTCCACAGATCAATGGCAAGATCCAAATGGCCAATCGTCGTTTGAACTCAGTGCTACGCCCAGACATCGACCTGAATGACCGTGATGAGCTGCATAACTTCTTGATGGCTTACATCTTCTTCTCAGGTATTTTCGAAGGCTGCTGGTTCTACAACGGCTTTAGCCCGATCTTCTCACTGCAACGTCGCGGCTTGATGAAAGGCACTGCTGAGCAACTGCAATACATCATGCGCGACGAAGTACTACACGCATCATTTGGTATTCGTGTCGCTAAGCAGATCATGTTTGAAGAAAACATCCAGCCTGATCCAAAAGCGCTACGTGAGATGTGGGACGAAGCTGAAGCTTGTGAAAGCACTTACGCTGATTACCTACTCAAGGATCCAATCTTGGGTTACAGCAAAGAAGCACACATTGGTCAATTCCGCTATGTCGCTAACCGTCGAGCTGTGAGCTTAGGCATAGAGGAACCATTCCCTGGTGCTGAGCCAACACTGCCTTGGTTGGACGAGCAAGCCAACATGCGTAAAGAAAAGAACTTCTTCGAAACTCGTGTGACCGAATACCAAACCGGTGGCGCGTTGAAGTGGGATTAATAACGGTCGCGTTGCGATCTTGATCAATGCTGAAGGGGCTGCGCTAACTCTCGCAAGACATTTTTAATGTCCACCTAGACCACCATCCTAGGGAAGGCGCGGTCACTTCAGCACCAAACACCATCGAGCTTCGGCTCGATAGCCTTCGGGCATTTGTTCAACCTCACCGGAGCTTTCTCTGTGAACTGTCACCACTGTCATCACCCGATGGAACTGACTGAACAAGAACAAGAAAAAAACACCCTACAGTCTTGGTTTACCTGCCCACAATGTCATCACGAACACACGATGACGCAAAAGCTAAACACCTATCAAACCAACTACTCAGCGACACGTTGGTCACCTAGCGTCACCTTCCGATACATCGATTAAACTTGTTGTGCGCTCTGGGGTATCCTAGCGCGCCATGACAACGCTTTATTCCATCATCGAATCGCCCGCTCATCCTGACCTGAGCAAGTTTTTTAAGCGATACGGCTTTAAGCAGCTGAAGTTCAACTCACAACGCAAAGCCATTAGTGCGCTTAAAAAAGAAAAGCCTGACTTTGTGGTGGCTGAATTCTTTTATGGCTATGGCAACAATTACGCTGGCGTAAACGTGAGCAACCTTGATGTGTTTCTGCATAGCCAACGCAAATATGCGCCAGAGGCAAAAATCATCGTTTTAGCTCAACCGCGCGAATATCCACACGTACAAAAGTTAGCCGAGCTTTTTCCTCTGCATGCGGTGATTAGACTACCCATGCGAGAGGACATGATGATGGATGCTCTTGGCATTCAGGCATGAGCAAAGACTGGCACCTATATATTTTGCGCTGTGCAAATGGAGACCTGTATACCGGCATCACTACCGATGTCGATAACCGCTTTAAGCAACACCAACAAGGTAAAGGCGCAAAGCGCACTAAAGGTCGCGGCCCCCTTTCTCTCGAATTCCAAACCTGCGTTGGTGAGAAAGGTTCCGCACTTCAACTAGAGCATCGCATTAAGCAGCTAACACGCGAAAATAAGGAAGACCTCATCAGCGGTAGCATATCTATCGACAGCCTAACCACCGACAACGACTAATCGAGATTACTATCGAGCTTTAGAGCACTCTTCAGCGACTGCTTTAGCGCTTTAACTTGATCTTCTGCATAAGGCTCAGCCGGCGAGTGTCCCCACACAGGTCCTGGCCACGCAGGATCATCAACCTTCCGCATCACATGATGAAGATGCAACTGCGAGACAACATTTCCTAAAGCACCAACATTGAGCTTATCGCCCCCCTGCTCGATCAACCATTGCGATACAGCACGCGATTCTTGCAGCAAAGTGGCCGCTTGCTCCTCTGATAAATCTGTCAGCTCTTTCAAGCCCTCAAGCATCGGCACTAAGATAATCCAGGGGTAACGACGATCGTTCATTAGAAGGACGCGAGACAGATGGAGATCGCCCATCCAATACGTATCCGCTTCTAGTCGTGCATCTAATTTAAAACTCATCACACACCCTTAAAACTTTCTTTGCTACCGCGAAGGTTATAGGCTCATCATACCGACGATTGAATCAACAAGGCAGCAACGATGTCGTATCAACAAAGTGGCACCTGCTGGCACTGTGGCCAGGCCCTTAGCGATGGCGATTACGCCAGAGATCACTACTGTTCTTCCTGTGGCAAACCAACGCTGGTCTGCCGTAATTGTGAGTACTTCAGCACCTCTGCACCCAATCAATGCCGAGAGCCTGTTGCAGACCCCGTGAGCGATAAAGAACGCAGTAACTTCTGCGGTTACTTCAAAGCCATAGCACGCTCAGCAGAAAGTCAGAATAGCCCTACAGAAGAAGAACTTAGAGCCGCAGCAGAAGCGCTTTTTAAAGACCTTTAAGTCTTTGCATACGCCGAAATAGTCGCTAATGTCCGTCTATGGATATCGACCATATGATTATGTATACCGCGGCAGGCCTGGGCACCACCTGGCTTGTTTACCTTGGGTATATCTATGTGGCGAGTAAAGCGATGACGGGGCTTGAGGTAAAAGCCATTTCCAAAGAGCTCCCGTTCGAACCCTCGCAAGCCAGTTACTTCATTTATTGCTTCGCACCGAACTGCGGACCTTGTAAGTTTTTATCACCCTTAGTGGATAAGTTGGTCGATGAAGGTATTGAGTTCCACAAAGTTGATATCGCTAGACACTATGCCTTTGGTAAAGACCTTGGTATTCGCACCTCACCGACGATTGTGAAAGTCGTCAACAATAAAGTGATCGATGTTCTTGTCGGTGGTCAGCAAGAACACAAACTGCGTAATTGGATTGCGCAATAAAAAGCCGCCCCTCAGGGCGGCTCGCCTCTACCTAGACTTCATTACGACCTTAGGGGAAAGCAGGCAGTTGGCTATCGACCGAGCCATCACTTGCTTCTGGATGACGCTTTTGCATCAGTTTACGGATCTCTCTGACCCTTGCTGGACAGACATCGACCATTAACAGAACCCTTCCGGCATCAAGATCTGCGGCAAAGGGTTTTAATCGACTATTCGGCACGCTGATGGCAACAAGCCCGGAGAACCATGCCCCCATGAAAGCTCCGGCTAGCGCTATCAAAAGCACAGCGCCTAACCCCATACCGGCAAACACACCGAATTGAAGCAGCGTCATGCCCAGTAAGGCACCGGTTAAACCACCGACAACCAAACCCATCTCCCAACCGTGAATCAGGTCAGAGCGTTGTAGGAAGTTGGCACGATTAAGATCACCCAGATCAACCGAGTCATGGGCCATAAAGTGAATATTGTGATTATCGATTTTTGCGAGCAATAAATCGTTTTCAGTTTCTTTCGCTGCCACACAGTTAGGCAACACAAAATACATACGTCTTTTCATTTATCTCTCCCCCTTATGAAGATAAAGCCCGACGGGCTTATATATAGGTTTAGCGGAGAATGACAAAAGCTCTAATAAATTATATTTTTACCGAAGAAGTTCTAATAAAAAGAACTAATTTCATTAGATAAGCACTAAGTAATGAATAAACGCAAAACCCTGTAGGACACTAGCTATGCGACGCATTCATACACAATTGGTTGGTTTATTACTGCTGTTATCAAGCCATGCAGCTTTTGCAGATGTTCTAGTTTTTATTCATGGTTTTTTAGGCTCTGAACGCTCATGGACAGAACCAGGCATCATGCAGATCATTGATAAAGGTGGTTATCCCTATACGGGTATCTACTATGCTCAAGGTACCAGCGTGGCTTACAGCGGCAAGGAAGAGCGACCTGCGAACGCAAGCTATACCGTTCGACTACCTTCTACCGCACCTATTGCTTTACAAGCGCAGTGGCTAGAAGCCTATGTAAATGAAATCAGCCAGCAGCACCCCAATGAATCAATCACGCTGATAGGTCATTCTGCTGGCGGTGTCGTGGCACGTTATTTAGTCGTGACCGCTAAACCACAAGCAGTCAATCGTTTACTCACGATCGCCACACCCCATAACGGCACCTTGCGCGCCGCTCAAGCGCTTGATGTTCTTAATCCAAGCGGTATGTTCAGCCCGATTGAACGTTTCGCTGTACGCCGTGCAACCGGTGACA
>VMDJ01000137.1 GCA_008080925.1 Gammaproteobacteria bacterium | reverse complement strand
AGGTGTACGTAGCTTTCGACTGACCGAATTTGATCGACGCACTTTAGAGCTTGGGTATCCTGAAATTCGAGATTTGATTGGTCAGTGCAAATTCAATAACTGCTCACATCACGATGAGCCGAACTGTGCTGTCCAAGCCGCTGCAGCAAATGGCGAGATTCATCCCGATCGTTTAGCCAGCTTCTTGAATATGGCAGAGCAAGCGACGAACTAACTGTTCAGCTTGGGATTGAACATCACCACTTGTGGTTCTGGCGCCGGCTTTTCATAACTATTCTCGTGATCTAAATCGACACTGATACCGGCACTGGTCGAACTAATCTTGACCTGCTTTAACGCTGGACGACGCACACCTAGATAGGTACACATCGCCACGGCCGCTTGATCTTGACCTTCACCGAGCAGCATCGCCATGTTTTGAGCCACAAACTTTGCGCGCTGCTCTTCATTTGGATCCGCAATGAATTCACCCTGCAGCTCAATGCCATCATCCATACGACGATCCATCTGATCGAGATAAGCGAGTTGGTTTTCTGGCACAGGCTTGGCGTGATCAAACTCGATGAGAACTTGATCATCCACGAGAACCACAAGAAGTTGCGACATGTTTGCTCCTAAAATTGCAGAACGGAGCTTAACAAAAGAGACGCTTTAAGACTGACTCGCTTCGACGAGTTTCTGCTGAACCAACCACTGACTAAATGCGGCTAATTGATCGCTATAGGTGGTTTGAAACGACTTGATACTGCTTTCAATACCACGATTCAAATCAGCGATCATCTCGTCAACCGGCTCACGACGATAAGCCACATCCATGGCCAACTCATTGATCACATGATCAAGATCACTTGAGATTTGATTAAGCGCATAGGAGTACGGATTGTCTTTGCGAATCCGACGGAAGTTTTCCGGGATACGCTCCAAAGTATGCAGAGTCCATGAGCGTGAAGAATAATTGGTTAGCAGGTTATCGGAGATCGCGAGCAAGTTCACAACCGACTCTTTCACTCCCTGACCTTGGTAGCGCTTACTGATGGCAGATCGGACCTGCTTCTCGCGCTTGGCACGACGTAACTTCTCAATTTGTTGAAAGACCGGATAGGTTCTTAACCGTTCAACTAAAGAAATCGACATGCATTACCCCCAGCATTTAAAAATCACTTTACTCATTACCCATTCTCGCCAACACTGCGCGAAAAAGGAAAACCTATGACATCGCCACTGATCAGTGTTCAAACATTACAAGAAAGCTTAAATGAGCATGTCGTCATTGACGTTCGCTTTGACCTGAACAAACCCGAGAAAGGCCCTCAGCGCTATCAAAAGCTGCATATCGCCGGCGCCATCTATGCGCACATGGATGATGTTCTTGCATCCCCAATTACAGAAACCAGTGGTCGTCACCCCCTACCCGATGCACAACACCTGATGAACTGGCTTGGCGCTCATGGCATCACGCCCGATTCCTCTGTAGTGGTTTATGACGACCTACAAGGCGCCTTCGCTGCGCGCTTATGGTGGCTTCTGCGTTGGTTGGGCCACGAGAAAGTCGCGGTACTCGATGGCGGTTGGCAAGCTTGGCAAGACGCTGATGGTTTGATGGAGAGCATTGAGCCTGAGTACACACCCACCACCTATCAAGCGACCCCAAACGATGCGATGTGGCTAAGCACCTCAGCGGTTAGCGCCTTACTCACTAAATGCGATGCTGTGTTAGTTGATGTGCGAGCCGCAGAACGTTTTCGTGGCGAGATCGAACCCTTAGATCCAGTTGCTGGACATGTCCCATCGGCAGTGAATATACCGCTTACTGAAAACACCACCAGTGAAGGCGTATTTAAAAGCCCAGAAGCACTGCGCAAGCTCTACGAAGGTGTTGTAAAGGATAAGAACACACACATCTGCATGTGTGGCTCGGGCATTACGGCCTGCCAAAGCATCCTCGCGATGGAGGTTGCTGGGATTGAAGGTGCCTTGCTCTATGCCGGCTCGTGGAGTGAATGGATCCGCGATCCACAACGACCCGTCGCGACGGTTTAACCGATATATTTCGCGTCAGGTAACAGCTCGTCGCTAAATTCTGCCGGCAAGTTCGCCAAAATATCAAAGGCATCAGCCCAAGGTAGCTTTAGCTGCAAGCAGCCTTGTTGCTCGTGATATTGCAGCTCAAGAAACACTGTCTGCTCATCATCATCGAGATAAGCCTGCAGCAAGGTATCTTTGCCGTCATAAATGCCTAAGAAGTTATCCGCATGCTGAAGTAACACCTCAGCTAAAGGCGCAATCCGATCTCCCGACAGCTCACCCGGCTCTGATGACTTGATCGAGACGTCATTCACATAGTCTTTGTAAAAGACCTTAAATAGCTTGTTATTGGCCATTAATTAGCCTCGACGCCAAGTGGTACCGCTTGGACCATCTTCCAATACGATACCCATCTCTTGTAGCTTGTTACGGATCTCATCCGCGGTGCCCCAGTCTTTGTTGGCTTTCGCTTCATTACGCTGTGCAACCAAAGCATCAATCTCAGCATCGCCGTCGTTTGCACTCGCACCGCCACGCAGATAACTCTCCGCATCACTTTGCAGAATACCGATCAGATCACCTAACTGGCGTAACAAGGCACCTAATGACGCAGCAGCCGCCTCATCCTCAGCACGCACACGATTAATCTCGCGCACTAATTCAAATAAGGTCGCTAAAGCCTCAGGCGTATTGAAGTCATCCTGCATTGCTGCATGGAAGTCTTTCTCAAACTGGGTATCTGCGGTTGGCGTCGCCTCTGGCAAGCCGCGCAGTGCCGTGTAAAAACGCGTTAAGGCATTACGTGCGTTATCCAGATGCTCATCACTGTAGTTCAGTGGGCTGCGGTACTGACTGGTCAAAATGAAGTAGCGCACTTCTTCCGCTTGGTAACGCTCGAGAATCTCACGCACGGTAAAGAAGTTACCAAGTGACTTCGACATCTTCTCGTCATTAATACGCACAAAGCCGTTATGCATCCAGTACTTCACAAACGGATGACCGGTTGCGCCTTCGGATTGTGCAATCTCATTCTCGTGATGCGGGAAGGTCAGATCAGCGCCGCCACCGTGAATATCAAAGGTATCGCCAAGTGCTTTGGTCGACATCGCTGAACACTCAATGTGCCAACCCGGACGACCATCACCCCAAGGTGACTGCCATGAAGGCTCATCGGGCTTAGCTGATTTCCATAACGCGAAATCCAGTGGGTTACGTTTAACATCACCCGGCTCAACACGCGCACCGGCTTGCAGATCGTCTAACGACTTACCAGAAAGCTTGCCGTAGGTTGGAAAGCTATACACGTCGTAATACACATCACCGTTATCTGCGACATAGGCGTGACCCTTCTCGATCAACTTTTCACACATGCTAATGATCTCAGCAATGTGGTCGGTCGCTTTCGGCTCAGCATCCGGTGGAATGATGCCTAAGGCATCTGAGTCCTCGTGCATGGCTTGAATGAAACGCTCAGTCAGCTCATGAAAAGGTTCACCATTCTCATTCGCACGATTGATAATCTTGTCGTCGATATCTGTGATGTTTCGGATATAGGTCACGTCATAACCCACAGCCTTGAGATAGCGATAGACCACATCAAAAACCACCATCACGCGCGCATGACCCAAGTGACAGAGGTCATACACCGTCATGCCACAGACATACAGATTCACCTTGCCCGGCTGAAGCGGCTCAAAGGTTTCTTTGCTGCGAGAGAGGTCGTTGTAGATTTTCAACATGGAAATACGGCTTGAGGTACAAATTGGGCAGCAATTCTACCGGATTTTCAGCACTTTCCCGGTTTTTTGATTGGGGTTGAATCTGTACACTGCGTACTCTTTTCGAATTTAGGAAAATTGCCGCGATGAAAGCTTTGCTGAAATCACTTCTCCTTACCGCTGTGCTGATGATGAGCGCCCAAGCTGCACATCATGAGAACCCAAAGGTACTGATTAAAACCACCATGGGTGACATCACTGTCTCTTTGAATGCCGACAAAGCCCCGCTATCTGTTGCTAACTTTCTTGAGTATGTCGATAGCGGTTTTTACAACGGCACAATTTTCCATCGCGTGATCCGTGACTTCATGATCCAAGGTGGCGGCCTCACCCCTGATATGGATAAGAAGACGACTAACGCTTCTATTAAGAATGAGTCAAAGAATGGCTTAAAGAATGTACGCGGCAGCATTGCCATGGCGCGCACTAACAGTCCACATACTGCGACCTCGCAATTCTTTATCAATCACAAAACCAATGACTTTCTCAATGGTGCTGAAAACAAATGGGGCTATGCCGTCTTCGGCATGGTGACCGATGGCATGGACGTCGTGGATTTCATCGCGAATGAAAAAACTACCCGTAAAGACGGCCGCGGGGATGTACCCGTTACCCCAATCCTCATTCAATCAATTACACGTTTATAAAAGGACAGACACATGGTTACTTTAAAAACCAACTTCGGCGATATCGTTATCGAGCTTGATGCAGCAGCAGCGCCTAAAACCGTTGCCAACTTCGAGCAATATGTCACCGATGGTTTCTTCGACGGCACTATCTTTCACCGCGTCATCAACAACTTCATGATTCAAGGTGGTGGTTTCACCCCAGATATGGATCAAAAAGAAACACGTGAGCCTGTTGAGAATGAAGCCAACAATGGTTTGAAGAATGAGGCTGGCACTATCGCAATGGCGCGCACCATGGCACCACACTCAGCGACCGCTCAGTTCTTTATCAATGTGAGCAACAACAGTTTCCTTGACTACCCAGGCCAAGACGGCTGGGGCTACTGTGTATTCGGTAAAGTAACCGATGGTATGGATGTCGTTAACAAGATCAAAGACGTGGCGACCGGCAATGCAGCGGGTCACTCAGACGTTCCTGTTGAGCCAGTGATCATCGAGTCAGCAACTTTAAGTTAATTCTCAAGTAGCTGAATAAAAAGCCCGCTTAGGCGGGCTTTTTTATACCCAGAGATTTAATCTGATGCGAATGCTTTTTTAAATAGCTGCGCAATATCTTATAGGTATCTAAATCTAGCGGTTCAGGCTCAGCATTCAACATAGCATCTCGATCAGTCTCCCAATCAAACTCCCCCATATAGCGCCACTGATCAAACACTAGATAGTGATGTAGATCTTGCTCGACATTGTGCTCTTCTACCGCAATAGGGCCATCGTAAGGCCAGCCTTCCAGTTTCATTGGTAGCAAAACTTCTGCCACACGCAAATTGTGCTGCATGATCGGCTCATCACCGACACAAGCGCCTTTGCATTTCTTTAACTGATAGGCAAAACAAGCGCCCTTACCTTTCTCCAAACCCAAGACCTTTTTACAAAGCTCATGCTCATTAGCGGCACTTCGTAGTGCTTTGGTTGCCGCGCTTGGGTTTCGGTACAAACCATACTGATGCTCAAAGTCATACTGGTCATCTTTCGCCAGATCTAACAACTTTGGCGCCTTGTCATCGAATGCCCAATACCAACTGAATAAGGACTTATGACGACGTAATCGACGGTTATAGATGGGTGACAGCTCTTTCACCATACGCGACTCAAGTAACAAGGCGCTCAGCTCGCCGGAGGTCGATTGCCATTGAATATCCCGCACCGCTTGAGATAGCCGCTGCTCTTTATCATTACGCTTTGCATCACTGAAGTGCGACATCACTCGCGAGCGGATATCGACACTTTTACCGACATATAACAAGCTGTTCTTATCGCCATAAAAAAGATACACACCCGGGCTTTTGGGCATCTCATTGAGCAACGATTCATCAAGTTGCGATGGCAAGCTTGTGCGTTGCGTTTGCGCAGCAAAAGCCGCTTCAACCTGATCAACGCCATGCTCATTGACACAGCACTGCACCAATTGCGGTAACAAGGCGGTATCAGTCATCGCACGATGTCGATCACCCTCTTCATCTAAGCCATGAATCGCCATCAAGGCATCTAGTCCATGACGCTTGAGTGATGGGTATAAACGTCGCGACAGCTTCACCGTACACAACACCGGATAATCAAACGGCTGCCCATGTCGCTCAAATGCATGCCGTAAAAATCCGGCATCAAAGTTTGCGTTATGTGCGACTAACGTGGCGTCTTTAAACAAATCTTGCACATCATCCAATAGCTGACCAAAGGCTGGAGCTGATCTGACCATCGCATCATCAATGCCGGTTAAGGATTTAATGTATTCAGGAATCGGGACTTCCGGATCAACCAAAGAGGACCATCGTGCGACTTCCTCACCATGTTCAACACGAATGATAGCGATCTCGGTGATTCGATCACCCTTTGGACGGGTGCCTGTGGTTTCTAAATCAACGTAAGCGAGGATCGGAAACCGATCTGAGTCGAACACCGGCATAACACCCTAGAGAACCCAAAGCAAGGCAAGTGGAATAACCACCACACTGGCAAGATTGCCCAATAAAACGATGGCGGCTACTCGTGGCGGATCGATATCGTAACGCTCGGCGACAAGGTAATTCAGTACCGCAGGAGGCAGGGCAGCAAACACAATCAACTGTGCCGTTTCAAGTTCAGATAAGTTAAGCCACGGCAGAATAGCAACAGCAATTGCCACACTCACTGCAGGCCCTAATACAGCGCCGGTTAAGCCAATTTGCCAATCTTTTAAATTAACCCCGGTCATGCGCACGCCAAGCGAGAACAACATCAAAGGGATACAGATCTCACCGAGTAAATCGATTGATTTGGCCAACGGTGACCAGATCGGAAATTGCGTCATACTGACCGCGATACCTGCAAAGGTCGCCACCAGCATTGGCATACGTAACAACTTTAACGGACTAAACGATTTAGTCACGATGCCATTACCCACACTGAAGTGCAGTGTGTTCTCAACCAAGAACATGATCATTGCGGCAGGCAGCGCTTTTTCACCAAAGGCAAACAAGGCCAATGGCAAGCCCATATTGCCAGAGTTGTTGAACATCATAGGTGGTAAGAAAACAGGCAGCGGCCAATTAAACAAACGAGTCAGTGGCCACACAAGCAAGCCCGTACCCAAGACCACAATGGCTGTGCCGATTGCCAGATCAGCATACTGAACCAGATCAAAGCCCTCGCTACTGAGGATGCTAAAAATCAACGCCGGCGTGAAGATCTCGATATTCAGTCGATTCGCCGCCACCATGTCCGTACCGCGGTACCGGGCATACAAAAAACCGGCCAAAACGATAGCGAAGATCGGAAAGATAATGGAGATGACTTGCGACATCCGCGCAGCATACCGGATGGCAGCCTTTTCGGGTCATTATTCGCTTAGAATGGAATCATGTCTGACAAGGTTTTCATCTCTGATCTGCATCTCAGCGCCGAGCATCCGGAGACTGTATCGTTATTCAAACGTTTACTCAATGAACGTCTTAAGGAAAACGATCAGCTCTATATTTTGGGTGACTTATTTGATGTCTGGGTTGGCGATGATGACGACTCGCCTTTTGTCGCCGAGATCAAACAGGCATTACGCGCCTGTTCAGATCGAGGCATTCAACTGTTTATTCAGCACGGCAACCGCGACTTCC
>VMDJ01000118.1 GCA_008080925.1 Gammaproteobacteria bacterium | reverse complement strand
ACCTGTTGACCATCTACCGTTGCTTTAGCGGTGATCGTTTGTTTATTCGCCATCGCTAATCGCAAATTCATCAGCTGCGAGGTTGGTATCTGTGCGCGTGCGACCAATGCATCTAGGTCATACACCTCGGCAATCACATCACCGGCACGAAGACGCTGCCCAGGTGAAACATTCACTTTTGCCACGCGCGCTTTAAAAGGTGCTTTGATTTGCATACGCGACAACTCAATCTGTGCTTGATCACGCAATGCTTTAGCGCGGATAAAGGCTGCATCTGCCTCTTTTTGGCGTGACTGGTGATTGGCTAGAGCTTGTTCACGAGTTGCAAACGCAATGGCCTGTTTCTCATACGCCTGACGCGCTTGATCTAAAGCAGAAACGGCCACCACCTGCGTTTTAGCCAAACGCTCAAAACGCTCAACCTCTTTCTTGGCAAAACTCAGAAGATTCTCTTCACGTGGGAGCGCTTCTTTATCTGTCTTGTATTGATTTTTCTCTGCGATGAGCTTGGCTTCGGCTTGCTCAACATCAGCCTCACGTTGCTGTAAAACCAGCTTGGCATCACGGTCATCCAGTGAGACCAACACATCACCTTGCTCTACATTGTCACCCTCGACCACATGAACCTTGGCCACATCCGTGGGCGCACTCGCTGTTAAATTAGTCGACCATAAGGATTCAACACGACCAAACAAGGTGAGATGCGGATTCGCTTCAACGATTTTCACTGCTTGTGTACTGACGAGCCACGCCTTCTCTTTAGCGATAACCGGCTCGACTTTAGGCTTAGTTGCAATCAGTAAAGCAGCCACCAAGACAGCGCCGCCAAGAATCAGCACCGGTAACGATCGTTTTTTAAGTTGATTGATCAAACGCATTTTTTATCCTCAGTGATCATGAGCGCTATCGATGAATTGCCACGCAACCCATGCACCTATCACTGCAAATACCGTTGCAATTGCAAAGGTATGAAACGGCCCCAAGCTTTCCCAAGCATAACCACTCGCCAAACTTCCCATCGCGCCCCCGGCACCAAAACTGACACTGGAGTAAAGCGCCTGACCACGGCCTTGCAAACGTCCCCTGAAGTAGTGATGCACCAAATGAATGGCTGACGCATGAAAGGTACCAAATGTTGCAGCATGCAAACACTGAGCTAAGACAATGTTTGTTAAGGAATCTGGCCAGGCGCCAATCATAATCCAACGCATAGCCGCCAATAACAAGCTTGCTACTAAGACGCGTCGCGCGCCATAACGTTCCAACAGACGATGCATCACAATAAACATCAGCACCTCAGCAAACACGCCCAAACCCCACATTTGGCCAATAAAGGTCTTGCTGTACCCATGTTGCTCCATGTAGATCGAGTAAAAGGCGTAATAAGGCCCATGACTCATCTGCATCAAAAAGACCGCTACAAAGAACGCAATAATGGCTGGCTTCTTAAGCACCTGTGATAACGAGATCTCTTGATGAGGATGCGGCTCTGGATCAGGGTCTTTAACCAATAACGAACTCAGCCAGATGCTAATGAAGATCACCATGACGGCCGGCAAGATAACTTCTGTGCCTTGATGATCTACCCACATACCGAGCAGCAACACAGTAATAATAAAACCCACCGAACCCCATAAGCGGATCTGCGCATATTTGGCGATGCGTTCTTTTAAGTAAGTAAAGGTCACCACTTCGAATTGCGGTAACGACGCATTCCAAAAGAAGCTATACAAGGTCATCACCAACGCAATCGACCAATAGGTATTTGCCTCAAACATCAACGCAAACACCAACAACGAGATTAACGAGGCGACCTGCACAATTCGCATTCGATGACCCAAGTGATCACCAAGCCAACCCCAGATATAGGGCGCAACGATTTTTGTCGCCATCAGGATCGCCATAAGCTCGCCGATCGCTATCGCATCAAAGCCGCGGTTTTGTAAAAACAAACCCCAATAAGGTACTAACGCGCCCAAGAGCGCGAAGTAAAAGAAATAGAAAGATGAGAGTCGCCAGTAAGGCAGCTGCATGATGACGTCCGCCGAGCCCGGACGCTTACTCAGCTGACGCAGGAATAACGGGAGTATCCGGTGTTACATGACCGTTTTGGCCACGCTGACGTAATGCATGATCAAGCAGCACAATGGCCAGCATTGCTTCAGCAATCGGCACTGCACGAATACCGACACAAGGATCATGGCGACCTTTCGTGATCACATCGGTTGCTTCACCCGCAACGTCAACCGTTTGACCACCTAAGCGAATGCTTGATGTCGGCTTAAAAGCCACGCGCGCCACAACATCCTGACCACTCGAGATACCGCCGAGTACACCACCAGCGTTGTTACTTAGAAAACCTTGTGGCGTCATCTGATCACGATGCTCTGTACCGAGCTGTGACACACACTGGAAACCAGCACCAATCTCAACACCTTTAGCGGCATTGATGCCCATCATGGCATGCGCAATATCAGCGTCCAAACGATCAAAGATCGGCTCACCCCAACCCGGTGGCACGCCTTCCGCAACCACGGTCACTTCAGCACCGACAGAGTCACCACTTTTACGCAGATCGTCCATATAGGTCTCAAGCTCAGCGACTTGTGCTTCAACTGGCCAGAAGAAAGGATTGTTCTCTACTGGGTCCCAAGAAAAACCTTCTGGGGTAATGGGACCGAGCGCTGATAAATAACCCCGAACCTCAATACCAAAGGCCTCTTTCAAAAACTTTTTTGCTACCGCGCCAGCCGCCACACGCATTGCCGTTTCACGCGCTGATGAACGACCACCACCACGATAATCACGAATGCCGTACTTTTGGATGTAGGTGTAATCCGCATGACCAGGTCGGAATTTTTGCGCGATGTCACCGTAGTCTTTAGAGCGCTGATCGGTGTTATGAATCAATAAACCAATTGGCGTACCGGTAGTTTTACCTTCAAACACACCCGATAGGATTTGCACCTCATCCATCTCGCGACGTTGCGTGGTGTGACGTGTTTTACCCGGACGACGACGCTCAAGATCTGGTTGGATGTCAGCTTCCGATAGCTCCATACCTGGAGGACAACCATCAATGATGCAGCCAATGGCTAAACCATGACTCTCACCAAAGCTTGTTACCGTAAATAATTTACCAATCGTATTACCAGACATCGTCCCTAAACCTTACTCAGCCAACATTGCGTTCACACGCTCAATTGACGCATCACTTAAATTACCTGCTGTACGCTGCAAACTCAGTACATTAATCACATAGTCATATCGCGCTTGTGCATAATCGCGGCGCGCTTTGTACCAGTTACTCTGTGCATCAAGCACATCCACAATGGTACGCGTGCCCACAGTCAAACCTTGCTCGACTGAATTCAATGCACTTTGTGCTGATTCTTCAGCCGCCTTAAGCGCCTTCACGCGAGACATCGCCGCTTGCGTGCCGCGATATGCATCACGTACTGCTCGCATCGTTTCACGACGAGATAATTCCAACGCGCTCTTCGCCGCTTCGTAGGAATAGCTCGCTTCCGCTGACTCAGATGATGTCAGGCCACCTGCAAACAAAGGAACCGTTAAGGTGATTGCGACTGATTCGTTGTCAACTAGAGTTGCACTATCTTGCCCGTCATATCGATTCACCGTCCCTTTCAAGTCGAGTGAGGGAAAGTGACCAGATCGCTTGATATCCACTTGCTTATCTGCAATCTCAACATTCAAACGCGCCTGAGCAAGCGCTGCATTGTTTTGCATTGCTAGATCTGACCACTCATCCATCGATGAAGGTTCAAGCGTTAAAAACGCAGCATCGGCCTTCATCACCGGCAAGCTGTTATTCACATCAGGACCGACAACCGTCTTTAACGATTCCAACGCGCTATCAAGTTCGTTACGCGCCGCGATAGTTGCTGCTACGCTGGTATCAAAGCGCGCTTGCACTTCGAGAACGTCGGTAATCGGAATCAGGCCCACTTCAAGACGCAACTTAGCTTGATCTAGCTGACGTGACAGCGCTTTCTCTTCAGCTTCTGCAAAGGTCACACCATCTTGCGCAGTCAGCACATCAAAGTAACGCTCAGTCACACGCAGCTTCAGCGCATCGGCCTCGTCACGCAGAACAACCTTGGCTTTCTCGGTTTGAAGATCAGCCTGACTCAGACCCGCAAACGAGCCCAAGTTGAATAAGCGCTGATTGATTACCAAAGAATCTAAACGAGAGCTGGTGTCACCCGAGTCTTTGTAACTGTCGGTATAGGTCGAGGTCACAGAGGCATTTGGCAACAGATACGACAACGCTTGCGGATAAGCTTCCGCCGAGGCTTTCTCGGTCGACTGCGCAGCCAGCCATTCTGGATCTGCTTTCAACGCCTGTTGATAAAGCTCGAGCAGATTGGCAGAACTGGCCACACCTGACAGCAACAGACTGAAAATAAACAAATAACGCGATTTCATTTCATACCACGCCGGTTAAAAAAGATAATGGTGTAATTATCGCACGAACCGCCTAATAACGGGGCTTATTGCGCAACTTTTGGCATGGGCTCGACCAATAATTGCGGATCGATTCGATGACCGCGTAGATTCATCCGCCAATCGAGATGTGCGCCAGTCACCCGACCTGTAGCACCGATCTTGCCAACCACCTGCCCCTGCTTAACGCGCTGACCCGGCTTCACCGTGATCTTGCTCAAATGCAAAAAGCTCGAGCTGAGCTTATGACCGTGATCCATGATCAGCGTGCCGCCTGAATAAAAGAGATCATCGTCTGCAAAAGTCACGATCGCATCCGCAGGCGCCACTACAGGCGTTCCGGTCGGCAAAGCGATATCCACCCCGTAGTGAGGCCACTTTGGCGTGCCATTAAGAATTCGTTGACTACCATAGACGCCAGAAATCGGACCGATCGCCGGCCAAATAAAGCCCTGAGCAAAATCCTCACGCGCATCATTCAGCTCACGGGCCTTCTTCACGTCAGCGTTATCGCGTTTTATCCGCGCCAAGATCTCCGGCTTAGTTGGGTTGACCTGCTGTTTGTTTTTGATCGTCAGACGCTGAATATTGAATTCGCGTGGGGCGATTGCCTTGTTTATCAGCTCTTCACGACCATCGCGGTACTTCACCTTAATCATCACCTGCTTGCCATGATCTCGACCGAACCCCAACAAAAAACGACCTTTATCAGACACACGCACCGACTCGTCATCTTGCCAAGCGGCAATCACATCAGCACCCTGCACTAGCACCATACCGCCCTGCACAAAGTCACCGTTAAAGCTCAACGCAAAAACCGGACTCGAAAGCCACATCATCAGCAAAGCAAACAGAGTTCCTAGTCGTTGCGAGAGATTGTGAGTTGTATTCAAAACAAGCGGCATTGATACTCCTGAGATGCAATCCGAATCAGCCCAACTTCGCTCAACACCCTATCGCTGGTCCGAGCTAGTCAGCATGGTAACGCGGCATCGCCGCGAACTTATTAACGCTAACCTTATCGCGATTTTGGGTGCAGCTGTATCGGTACCTATCCCCTTACTGATTCCTCTTTTGGTAGATGAAGTCTTACTCAACCAACCAGGCAGCACCGTCGCTGCACTTCAGCGGTTATTTCCAAGCGAATGGCATGGCGCCATCCTCTATATCACTGCCATCTTAATCCTGACGATCTCGTTGCGCTTAGCCAGCTTGATACTCGGGGTGTGGCAAACACGGCAGTTCACCATCATCTCTAAAGACCTCATCTTTAGAATGCGCCGTGATCTATTGTTACGACTACAACGCTTTTCCATGTCGGAGTACGAAACACTCGGCAGTTCCACCGTTGCCTCGCATTTAGTCACGGATCTCGATGCCATCGATCAATTTGTCAGCCAAACCACAAGCAAATTCATCGTTGCCGTTTTAAGCATACTTGGCACAGCGATTGTTTTGTTTTGGATGCATTGGCAACTCGCCCTTTTTATTATGCTGCTCAACCCGTTTGTGATTTACCTCACAACGGCTTTAGGTCGACGAGTTAAACAGCTCAAAAAGAAAGAGAACTCGGCTTATCAGTTGTTTCAAGAATCGTTAGGCGAAACGCTCGATGCGATTCAAGAGATTCGCGCTGCCAACCGCGAGAAATACTTCGTCCAGCGCGTCATCGATGCCGCAAGCAACATTCGCGATCACTCAGCGAACTACACCTGGAAGTCCGATGCTGCGAGTCGCTTCTCTTTCATGGTGTTCTTATTTGGCTTTGACACCTTCCGCGCGCTGTCGATGGTGATGGTGCTTTACTCTGATCTCTCAATTGGCCAAATGCTCGCTGTCTTTGCTTACCTTTGGTTCATGATGACGCCCGTACAAGAGATACTCGGCATTCAATACGCCTATCACTCAGCACGCGCAGCCTTAGTGCGTATCAATCAATTAATGGATGTCGGCTTAGAGCCAGAGTACCCCACAAAAACCAACCCCTTTATCGATCACGATACCGTTTCGATCGAAACACGCCACCTCACCTTTAGTTACTTGCCCGATTCACCGGTTCTCAAAGATGTGAACATCCAAATCAAGTCCGGCGAGAAAGTTGCTCTCGTCGGTGCTAGTGGTGGCGGTAAAACCACCCTCGTTCAATTATTGCTTGGCCTCTATACACCACAGTCGGGAGATGTACTTTTCGACGGGCAATCTGTAAAGGAGATCGGCCTAGACGTGGTGCGAGACAACGTTGCTACTGTTCTGCAACATCCGGCTTTATTTAATGACACGATTCGCGCCAATCTCACCTTAGGTCGTGACTTTACAGATGAGCAGCTATGGCATGCGCTCGAGATCGCTCAGTTAAAAGAGACGGTTACAAAACTCACTGATAGCTTAAACACAATCGTTGGGCGCAACGGCATTCGCCTGTCAGGTGGTCAGCGCCAACGACTGGCCATTGCGCGCTTAGTCTTAAGCAACCCTAAGGTCGTGATTCTTGATGAAGCCACATCCGCTTTAGATACCGACACCGAACATCAGTTGCACAAAGCACTACAAGGCTTTTTGAAAGGAAGAACGACCTTAATCGTTGCACATCGACTCAGTGCCGTGAAACAAGCTGATCGTGCTTTAGTGTTCGATAACGGCCAGCTGGTGCAGGATGGTAGCCATCAGCAATTGCTCAAAGAAGATGGCCTGTATGCAAGCTTGTATGCTGAGCAAGAAACCGACTTGAGCACTGAAATTGCCAGTGCTTAGCAAGCGTGTCGGGTCGGAATAAAATGCCCGACCTTTAACCCAAGATCAATTCCATTCATTTTTTCATGGCGAAGAATACGATCGTCACCACTAAAACCTAAAAATTCAAACCCCCTTTTCTGAAGCATTAGAAAAAGCTTTTCAGATTTTGGATAACAACGTGCGTAGATAGTTTTCTTTGGTAGCCACTCTTTTAAAAGAGTCTCCAAAATCAAAGATCCAAAACCTTTATCCTGGTCTGAGGGCTTAACCGCAATAGATCCCAGTTCGAATCCACCATCAGACTTCGTGGTTGCCGTCATACTGGCGATCCCAACCCGTTTTCCATCGTTCCAAGCGACGTAAGCAACACTAGTCAACAGGTTTCTATCTACACCATTAT
>VMDJ01000086.1 GCA_008080925.1 Gammaproteobacteria bacterium | reverse complement strand
AGGTCGGGGTCCCAATGTGGATTAGGTAAGCAGCGCATATCAAACATGAAGTCAGCGTTCGCTGGCATGCCATGCTTAAAGCCGAATGATTTGATCAGCACCGACATCTCAGCTGAATCACGATCTGTCACACGATCGCTAAGTAAGCGACGCAATTGATGCAGTGTGGTTTTGCTGGTGTTGATGGTTAGGTCAGCGATTTGCGTCAGCGGTGACAGTAGCTCGCGCTCTTCATTGATAGCAGATTCAAGATCGGTATCGTGATCGGTAAGCGGGTGACGGCGGCGCGTTTCACTAAAGCGTTTCAGCAGTATCTCGTTATCCGCTTCGAGATAAATAATCTCGACAGTCAGCTTGTCTGACTTAATCGCATCAAGTAGCAATGGCACTTTTTCAAAGCTTTCGTCATGCGAGCGCGCATCGATACCCACCGCTGTGTGCTGCCATTGGTAATTAGCTGATTGAATTTCTGAAGCAAGTGAGGGCAACAAATTAAGAGGTAGGTTATCGATACAGTTGTAACCGTTATCTTCGAGTGTTGCGAGCGCCACACTTTTTCCTGCGCCTGATAGGCCAGTCACAAGGGTGAGTTTATAAACCGAGGTGTCCATTATCGCCGGTGTCTCTGCATAATGAGGTGTATTAGGCGACTAATTAATCAGAAGGTCAATCGTCGCTTTGTTGCATGCTAGCTTCTTGACGTTCGATCAGTAGCTGAGTCGCATCATTGCCTTCGAGTTTGAGCAGATGATTGCGCACAGCCGCTTCGACCAAGACACCAAGGTTTCTACCTGCGGCAACCGGCAGCGTTACTTGAGGGATCTCAACGCCGAGTACGTCACGCGTGTCCTGAGACATCTCTAAACGCGGCATCGATTTGATCTCGCTTTCGTTCATCCGTTTGAGGTGAACGATTAAGCGTAAGAACTTGTTTTGTTTGATGGCGTTAGCACCAAACATGGCGCGAATATTCAGCACGCCCAAGCCGCGGACTTCGAGTAGATCGCGCAGCAACTCTGGACAGCGACCGCTGACGATCTCGGGTGCGATGCGGGTGAATTCTGGTGCGTCATCGGCGATCAAGCGACTGCCGTTGGTGATCAATTCGAGCGCTAATTCACTTTTACCGACCGCTGCCTCACCGGTGATCAGTACACCCATGCCTAAGACTTCAAGAAACACCCCGTGCAAGGTGGTGCGATCAGAGAGGTTGAGTGAGGCGTAGTGTTGCAGGTGGTCAAGCGCGACTCGTGCGGTGATCGACGAGGTAAACAGTGCGATACCAGAGTCTGCTGCACCTTGAAGTAAGTCATCGTTTGGGCTGATGCCGTCGGTGAGTATCACAGCGCGAGTGGGGCGTTGGAACAGTTGCGTCATCGCACGTTCCATATCTCGCTCGGGTGCTTGCAGGTAGTCGCGCTCGGCTCGACCAATCACTTGGATGTAATTCGGGTGAATAAAGTTGAGCGGACCGGCGATGATGAAGCTGTTGGGGTCGAGATCTTCTGCCGCCAGTGATCGCTCAAGACCTGATTCGCCGGCAATAAGTTTTAAATCAAGACGCTCTTCTAGATCGCGAAATAGCTCACCAACAGTAATCGAGGTTTTATGCATCGACATGTTGTAGCAGATCGAGTGCGCCTTCTGGTGAAGCTTTTCTTAATGCGTCGGCTTTAGTGGCATCACCAAATAACGCGGCGAGCTTAGCCAGAATTTGTAGATGGGTATCCGGTGCATCTTCCGGCACCATCAAAGCAAAGATGAGATCGACCGGTTGTTGATCGAGTGCATCAAAGTCGACACCCTCATCGAGTCGAATAAAAGCGCCACGCGTATTTTCGATACCTGGCATCCGCGCATGAGGGAGGGCAACGCCACCGGCAAGACCGGTGGAACCTAGTCGTTCGCGCTCTAACAAACGATCAAAGATATCGTTGGCAAGATCAGAGTCGTTACGAGAAAGCAGCTTTGCGGCTTGTTCAAGCACGCGCTTTTTACTTGAGGAATCGTCATTAAGGCGAATCGCATCGAGGTTTATAAAACGTTCGTCAAGCATGATGGTCTGTTCAAAAAAGTGTGGCTCTGAAATCAGAGCCACGATGATGATGTGCGGAGTTTACTCCTCTGTTCCCGCCATTTCACGATGTCCTGCACCGCGGTGGCTTTGCACTTTTTCTTTGTGCTTGATGACCTGGCGGTCGAGCTTGTCGATCAGGGCATCGATAGCCGCATACATGTCGTCATTGCTGGCATCGGCGAAGATATCATTGCCCGACACGTGGACGGTGGCTTCTGCCTTTTGCTCATTTTTTTCTACGGTGAGGATGACGTGCACGTTCGTCACATGGTCGAAGTGTCGCTCGAGCTTGGTGATTTTTTCTTCTACGTAAGCGCGCATTGAATCGGTGATATCGATGTGGTGACCAGTGATGTTGAGTTGCATGTGCTTCTCCTTGGTTGTTGCGTCTATCTAGGCTAGACGTTTGCGTTCGTTAGATGGCGGAATGGCCATCGCTTCTCGGTATTTCGCTACGGTCCGACGGGCAACCTTGATGCCTTGGTCGTCGAGGATGGCAGCGATCTTGTTATCAGATAACGGCTTCTTTGGCGTTTCTGCAGCAATCAATTTTTTAATCAGTGCGCGAATCGCAGTTGAAGAGGCCTCGCCACCTTCAGCGGTGCTGACGTGACTCGAGAAGAAGTATTTGAATTCAAAGGTGCCACGTGGGGTGTGCATGTACTTTTGCGTGGTCACACGAGAGATCGTGGATTCGTGCATTTCGACCTTTTCGGCGACATCACGAAGTACGAGTGGACGCATCGCCTCTTCGCCGTGGTCAAAGAAGCCTTGTTGGAACTCTAAGATGCAGTTCGCGACTTTCAATAAGGTCTCATTCCGACTCAACAGGCTGTTAATGAACCAGCGAGCCTCTTGCAGATGATTCTTTAAGGTCACGTTATCACTGGAATCGTCTGCGCGTCTAATCAAACTGGCGTAAGTTGCGTTGATTTTGAGCTTTGGCATGGCCTCGTCATTCAGGGTGACGAACCATTTGCCCTCATGTTTAAACACATACACATCGGGTTCGATGTAATCCGGGCTGCCAGTGGGGAGCGCGCTTGCTGGGCGGGGATTTAATGAGCGGATCAATAATAAGACTTCGTCGAGTTCTTCTTCACCGATCGAAAGACCTTTCATGATGGCTTTGATGTTTTGACCAGCAAGGTCTTCAAAGTGATGTTCGAGTAACTGCAGCGCAAGCTCACGTGAATCAAATTCGTTAGAGAGCTGCTGGGTTTGAATGATCAGCGATTCGCGGGTATCTCTTGCCGCGATACCCGGTGGATCAAACTGTTGGATTTGGTGCAACACTGCGATCACTTCGTCTTCTTCAACTTCAAGCGGTTGAACCGATTCGATGAGCTCTTCAATGCTAGCGGTCAGGTAACCATCATCATTCACGCTATCGATGATCGCTTCACCAATCTCGTGGTCCGATTCCGAGAGGCGGCACATCTCAAGCTGCCAACTTAGATGCGCATGCAAGGAGAGATCAGCACTCTGTTGCGCGATGAACTCAGCATGGTCATCGGCGCTAGCGGTACTCGCGGTTTGGGTCGGTAGGCTGTCGTAAATGTCTTCCCACTGAGAGTCAGTCGCCATTTCATCCGGCATGCTCTCAGTCTCGAGATTTACCTCGGTTTCATTGTTCGCGTCGTTACTGGAGATATCAGGGCGAAGCTCGTCGTCAAGTGAGACTTCATTGCTTGCCTCTTCTTCCGTCTCGAGCATCATGTTGCTGTCGAGCGCGTCTTGGATTTCTTGGCGTAAGTCGAGTGTGGAGAGCTGCAGCAGACGGATTGCCTGTTGCAGTTGAGGCGTCATGGTGAGCTGTTGCCCAAAGCGTAGCTGTAGGGACGGCTTCATGATCTCAGCAGGTTGTTATTGTTATGTGCCACCTAGCGATTCCTTCCTAGCATCAAATTTCATGCCAATTGGCATCCTTGCTATGAAATTACAGGATAGCAGTGCTTGCCTATAAGCGGAAGTGCTCACCAAGATAGGCTGTGCGGACCTCAGGATTATTTAGCAATTCATCGGGTGAGCCATGCGCCAGTACGGCGCCATCATTCATGATGTAGCCACGCGAACAGATCCCCAAGGTTTCGCGCACATTGTGGTCAGTGATCAAGATACCGATGCCACGTTCTGCCAGGTGTTGAATGATTCGTTGAATATCGATGACCGAGATTGGGTCCACGCCGGCAAAGGGTTCATCCAGCAAAAGAAATTTGGGTTCTATGGCTAATGCGCGTGCAATCTCTAAGCGACGGCGTTCACCGCCAGATAAGCTAATCGCCATATTGTTGGCTAAGTGTCCAATATTGAACTCGTGAAGTAGCTCGTCACACTTGGCCTGCTGTTGATCTTTATTGAGATCGGGGCGCATCTCGAGAATGGCCAAAACATTTTGCGCAACGGTGAGTTTGCGAAAAATAGAGGGCTCTTGCGCAAGATAGCTCAGCCCTTGTTGCGCACGGGCATGCATTGGCTTGTCAGTGATGTCGTTATTGCCCAGGCGCACGCTGCCGCCATCGGGGTGCACAAGACCGGCAATCATGTAGAAACTAGTGGTTTTACCTGCACCGTTTGGGCCAAGTAGGCCAACAATCTCGCCGGTATCAAGGTGTACGGATACACCATTAACAACGCTTCGCCCTTTGTAACGTTTAACTAGGCCTTCGGCTGAGAGTTGAGACATGTTTATTTCTTTTCGTTTTGAGGCATTAGGCGCATTCGCACACGTTGCTTACCTTGAGCAGCGCTGCCGCCTTTGACCACGGATTTAACGCGATCGTAGGTAATGCGATCACTTTCCATCATGTCACCACCTTGGTCGAGCCATGCGTTACCGGTCATTTGCATGTATTCGCTATCCATTTCATATTCAACTTTATCGGCCTTACCTTTAATCAGCTTTCCGTCATCAGCGGTTTGTTGGAAACGTACTTTTCCGATAGCTAAAAAACGCTGTGGGTCACGACCTTGATGAAAAACGGTTACTTTGTCGCCTTGAATGCGTAGGCTTCCTTGTCGGATATCAACATTGCCGATGTATATGCTTGTGCCTTTCCCATCGTTCATGTCGGCACTGTCTGCGGTCAGATCAATCGGTTGATCTTTGTCTGAGGTTAACGCAAAAACAGGCGCGCTAAAGATCGAAAGTAACAGAAGGGCGTTAAGGTTTTTTCGTTGCATAGTGAGCTTTTGAATTTGATTTAAGAAGAAGGCGCATCGGTTCGGCTAACCACACCTGAGCGCCTACACCGTCAACACGGTCGCCATTACTGCTACGCACCTTAACGCGCTCATCGGTTTCGGCATAGTCTTCATTGGGACGAACACGCAAATTTTTGGTGTCGACATTCATTGACGGATTGTCGGCGAAAGCTTCGCGACGCATTTTAACTTTGCCGTTTAAGAGAATGAGTTCACCATCGCCTGATACCCACCCCGTGTCGCTATAAATATTCCAGGGAGGTTGGGCGCCTTGGTGTGCAACGATGTGTGGCGCAAGCAATTCGCTCGTGTCGTCATCTTGGTAATGCTTTAGCTCGGGGGTGTTAAGTGTGCGATGGGGTTTGCCATCTTGACCAAAGGTGGTTGTTGATAAATCACGCAGCATATAGTCGATGACGTGTTCTTCCGTAGCTGAGGTTTCTGTTTCATCCTGTGATGAACGTAATAACCAGAAGCTGATTAAGAGCAGCAATATCAGTGCGCTATTGATAATGCTCGAGCGTGACATACTTAGCTGAGATAGCCTTTGATCATCGGCGCTAGAGTGCCTTGAGCTTGCATGATCATTTCACAAGCTTCGCGAGCGGCACCGTGGCCACCTTTATATTGACTCGTCCAGTCAGCGTTTTCGATCACTACAGAATGTGCATCGGCTACTGCCATCGATAGACCGACTTTGGTCATTACGGGCAAGTCGATGACATCGTCGCCCATGTAGGCGATGTTACTGTCGTTGATTCCTAACTGTGCTTTTAGTTCTTGGTAAGCGATGTTTTTATCGGCAACCCCTTGGAAGACATGCTCAACACCGAGGTTAATCATGCGCTGAGTCACCACATTAGAGCTGCGTCCGGTGATGATCGCAATGTGAACTCCAGAGTCTTGTAGCATCTTCATGCCGTGACCATCTTTTGAGTTAAACATTTTGTATTCTTCGCCACTGTCACCGAAGAACAAACCACCGTTGGTTAGTACGCCATCAACATCAAAGATAACTAATTTGATGTCAGCAGCTTTTGTCGATACATCACTCACAGTTGATTCCTTTACATCACGCCTGAGCGTAACAAGTCGTGCATATTGAGGGCGCCAACAAGTTTGTTGTTGTCGGTAACCAGCAAAGCATTGATTTTCTTTTCTTCCATTAGGGTAAGCGCTTCAGCGGCAAGCGTATCTTGCGGAACGCAAACGCCGCCGGCTGTCATCACATCGCGCACATTGGCGCTTTGCAGGTCTTTGCCTTGTTCGAAGCAGCGGCGCAGATCCCCGTCTGTGAAGATCCCTTTAAGTTGATCGCCGTCCATGATGGCGGTCATGCCAAGACCTTTGGCTGTCATCACCATTAAGGCTTCTTTTAAAGGATCATCGATTGAAGAGATAGGTAGCCGATCGCCACTGTGCATGATGTCGCGCACCCGTAATAACAAGCGTTTACCAAGGCTGCCACCTGGGTGTGACATCGCAAAATCTTCTGGCGTGAAGCCGCGGGCATCAAGTAGAGCGACCGCAAGTGCGTCACCCATGACCAATGCCGCTGTGGTGCTTGCCGTAGGTGCTAGATCAAGCACACAAGCTTCTTTCTCAACACCCACATCAAGGTGCACGGTGGATTCAGTTGCTAGGGTCGAATTTGGATTGCCGGTCAAGCTGATCAATGGCGCTTGCATGCGTTTAATCAAAGGCAGAATAGTAACGATCTCTGCTGTCTCGCCCGAGTTAGATAAGGCAATCACCACATCACCGGGAGTGATCATGCCGAGATCGCCGTGACTGGCTTCACCCGGGTGAACAAAGAAAGCGGGGGTGCCGGTGCTCGCTAAGGTGGCGGCCAGCTTACTGCCGATATGGCCTGATTTGCCCATGCCAGTTACCACTACTCGGCCTTGGCAAGCGATGATGGTTTCGCACGCTTTAACAAAGTCATCGCCGAGTCGTTGCTTCAGTGCCTGAACTGCTGCCGTTTCGATATCGATGACCGATTGCGCTGTAGCGAGTAATTTTTCGTGGCTGTCTATTTTCATCGTGAGTGTCCTTTAACCTGCAACATACAGCCAGATTTGGTAAGCGACAAATGTTGTGAGGAGTAATGCACCTTGCCAGCGTAAAACACGGCCGCTGCCATCAGCGTGACGACCCATCATCAAGATGGCTAATGTGAGTACGAGCATGACCGGGATGTCACGCAATATCACTGCACTTTCGACCGCGGTAGGGCCAAAAAAAGCTGGGATACTGAGTACCGCTAAGCTATTAAATATGTTCGATCCGATCACATTGCCGACGGCTAGATCGTGCTCATTCTTTGCCACGCTAG
>VMDJ01000115.1 GCA_008080925.1 Gammaproteobacteria bacterium | reverse complement strand
GGAATAAATCGCTAAGCCAATGGTTAGCAAGCCTAATAAAAATCGTGCCCAAACATCTGGCACTTGAAGAATAACCGCCGCTCCGATAACCACACCGGGTAAGCCTGTCGCCAATATGAAGAACACAAAGCGGCGCTCTAGCGCACCTTCACCCAAAGCTACTGTCGCAACTTTATGTGTGGCCAACGCGGTGCCAAAACTTAATCCGAGGAACAACAAAATAGGGAGTTGCAACAATCCTGCACCACCCCCAGCAAGCGCTGAGAAGGTGTTGGCAATTAGCGAAGCAATAAAAAGAAATAGATGCTCAAGCACGAGCAGATTATGCAAACACTGCCGCTTGCAGCATTTTCCAATCGTCTTCCCAAGAATCGATGGTTAGCGTTTTAAACCCCGAGCGCTGGAAAAGATGAAGGCGGCCGTCTACATAGGCAGCCAATAAGCTTGCAGCGGCTTCGGCATTCACACGCAATTCACAATCATTACGCATCGCCGCTTCACGCAAGATTTGACGCAATTGAAGCTCTAAGCGTTCAAAAAATTGAGCCACTCGCTCAAGCAATCGCTCACGCTCACCGACCAAGACGTCGCCAAGCAAGACACGTGTGATCCCCGCATTGTTATCAGCAAAAGCGAGTACCAAATAAAGCACCTTTGCACATCGCGAGATCGTATTTTTTTCATCTTCAAGAATACGATTAACACGCGCAAAAACTTCTTCTTCCGCAAAGACGATTAAGCCCTCAAACATGCGAGCCTTACTCGCAAAGTGGCGATACAGCGCTGCCTCAGACACGCCTACTGCACGCGCCAAACCTGCCGTAGTGATGCGATCACCTGGGTTCGTCTCTAGCTCTTTTGCAAGCGTTTCGAGAATCAAGTTTTTGCGCGAAGGACGTGGCATAACTTAGTGAATCAGCGTACCGATACCTGCATCTGTAAAGAGCTCAACCATCACTGCATGTGGCACACGACCATCAATAATGTGTGCGGACTTAACTCCACCTTTAACTGAATCTAGTGCGCACGCAATCTTCGGCAACATGCCACCATGAATGGTGCCATCAGCAATCAAAGCATCAACATCAGTAGTGGTTAGACCGGTAAGCAACTTACCTTCTTTATCCAGCAAGCCTTGAATGTTGGTTAACAGGATCAACTTCTCTGCCTTCAATACCTCAGCCACTTTACCGGCAACCAAGTCAGCATTGATATTGTAAGAATGACCATCTGCACCCACACCAATAGGTGCAATCACAGGAATGAAGTCACCCTGAACCAACATATCCACCACCGAGGCATCGATGCTTTGCACCTCACCCACATGACCGATATCGATAATCTCTGAAGGCGTGTTTTCCGCTTCTGCAGATTTCAATGTCAGCTTCTTGGCGCGAATCAAATCCCCGTCTTTACCCGTCAAACCCACGGCACGACCGCCATGACGATTAATCAAGTTCACGATCTCTTTATTCACTGAGCCACCCAATACCATCTCAACAACGTCCATGGTTTCGGTATCAGTAACACGCATGCCCTGAATGAACTCGCTCTGCTTACCCAAACGTTTCAGCAAGTCACCAATTTGCGGACCGCCGCCATGCACAATCACAGGATTAATCCCGACGGTTTTCATCATCACGATGTCACGCGCGAAACCGGCTTTAAGTGCCTCATCTTCCATCGCATTACCGCCGTACTTAATGACGATAGTGCGACCACTAAACCGCTGAATGTATGGCAATGCCTCGGATAAAACGTGGGCAACGTTACCGGCAGCTTTTGCATCTAAACCCATGTGTATTCTCTCTTTGTTTATTGACGACCCGAGTGACCAAAGCCACCCGCGCCACGCTCGCTCTCATTGAACGACTCAACGACTTCAAACTCTGCACGCACGACTGGCATCAACATCAGCTGTGCAATGCGCTCACCCACCTCAACGCGGAAGTTCTCTTGACCACGGTTCCAACAAGAAACAAACAACTGACCCTGATAATCCGAATCGATCAAACCGACCAAGTTACCCAACACAATACCGTGCTTATGACCCAAACCTGAGCGCGGCAAAATCACTGCCGCTAAATCTGGATCACCGATATGAATCGCGATACCAGTTGGAATCAGTTCCGTTTTACCTGGCGCTAAATCCAATGGCGCATCAAGCATCGCACGCAAATCCATTCCCGCTGAACCATCAGTGGCGTAAGCAGGTAATGGAAACTCGTTACCAATTCGAGGATCAAGAACTTTGAGTTGTAGTTTTTGCATGGTAGTGCTCTTCAATTAATGTCATGAGTTGTTTTGCAAGCTCGCGCTTTGGCTGTTGCGGTAATTGTGTTTGACCTTCAGACCAAATCACCAACAGCGCATTATCTTCAGTATCAAAACCTTGTTGATCGCCGACCCAATTAGCCGCAATCATATCGAGCTGCTTATCGTTTAGTTTGTCAGTGGCGTATTGCTCAAGATCATTTGTCTCAGCAGCAAAGCCAACACAGAAAGGTCGCTGCGCACTGGCTGCAACCTCTCGTAAAATATCTGGGTTCTTCACCAAGTTCACCGTCAAAGTGTCTTCGGTCTTTTTAATTTTTTTCTCGGCGACATATTCAGCACGGTAATCCGCTACAGCCGCTGCTGCGATGAAAATATCAACGCCGTCGAGTTGATTCATCACCGCGCCATACATCTCATCAGCCGAAGTCACCTCAGTGAGGGCACAACCCTTTGGTGCATCAAGACTGACCGGGCCGGATATCAATAGGACCTCTGCACCGGCAAGGCGTGCCGCATTTGCCAAGGCATAACCCATCTTGCCCGAGCTACGATTACTCAGATAGCGCACTGCATCAATCGGCTCTCGCGTTGGGCCTGCAGTAATCATCACGCGCTTACCGGATAAAGGTCCAAGCTCAAACAGTTCGGCTGCCGCAGCAAGAATCTCCGCAGGCTCAACCATGCGACCAGGGCCCACATCACCACACGCTTGCTCGCCTACCGCAGGGCCAATCAGCTTGACGCCTTGAGCAGTTAATTTGGTTTGATTTTCTTGTGTCGCTGGATGCGCCCACATCTTTTCGTTCATCGCAGGCGCAATCAACACCGGCGCTTGAGTCGCCAAGCAAATGGTCAGCAACAAATTATCTGCCGCACCCATCGCAAGCTTTGCCATGAAGTCGGCTGTGGCTGGTGCAATCACTATCGCATCAGCCCAACGTGCCAATTCGATATGGCCCATCGCCGCTTCTGCGTCCGCATCAAAGAGCTGATCACGCACAGGGCGACCCGTAATGGCTTGCAGTGTCATCGCACCGATAAATTCATGTGCCGATGGGGTCATCACCACTTGCACTAATGCACCCTGCTTAACTAACAGGCGAGCGAGTTCCGCTGCTTTATACGCAGCCACTCCGGCCGTTATGCCGAGCACTATCTGACGACCCCTGAGTTGATAGTGTTCGCTAACTATTGCATTCACGCAGCTAGTGTATCCGATTCGCTCAGTTTGTAGAGGAAATCCACTGTGAGTATCAAAGACTGGCCGAGCCAAGAAAGGCCGCGTGAACGGTTACTGAAGCAAGGCGATAAATCGCTAAGCGATGCTGAGCTGCTAGCGATCTTTTTACGCACCGGCACACGCAACATCAGCGCTGTCGATCTTGCTCGCCAGCTACTGAATCAGTTCGGAAGCTTGTCGCAGTTACTCAAAGCCTCTCAATCAGATTTTTGTGCTGCTATGGGCCTGGGCGAAGCTAAGTTCACTCAACTGCAAGCAGTGATGGAGATGTCGCGTCGTGTCCACGCTGACGGGCTGTCGCAGGGTCACACCATCACCAAATCGGCTGATGCTGCGAACTTTCTGATAGCCGAACTCGGCGATCGCCCTGCTGAGGTCTTCGGTGCTATCTTTCTAGACACAAAACACCACATTTTGGCCTTCGAAGAACTCTTTCACGGCACGATTGATCACACCTCGATCCACCCTCGCGAGCTCATCCGTCGCGTCATTTACCACAACGCCGCCCGAATCATCTTGGCGCACAACCATCTTTCAGGTGATACCACGCCCAGTCAGGCCGATATCGAACTAACCAAATCGCTGAAAAATGCGCTCGATATGCTCGATGTGACGTTGCTCGATCATTTGGTCGTGGGAAAAAATGCGTTTTGTTCACTTGCCGAGCGCGGATTTCTCTAAATTTCACGCTTTTTCTTGCTCGACATAGGACCTTCTGCTATAAATACGCGCCTTTCTGCCCGGGCATAGGCGCGGGCCGTATTGTTAATCGGTTTAAAATTGAGGCTTTAACCATGTCAAAAGTCTGCCAAGTAACAGGCAAGCGACCAGTGAGCGGTAACAACGTTTCTCACTCACACCGTAAAACGCGTCGTCGTTTCCTGCCTAACTTACACTTCCATCGTTTTTGGTCGGAAGCTGAGCAAAAATTCGTTCGTCTGCGTGTGTCTACCGCAGGTATGCGCATCATTGATAAGAAGGGTCTAGATACCGTTCTTGAAGAAATGCGCGCACGTGGCGAGAAGGTATAAGGAGTAGATCATGGCTAAAGCTGTACGTGAAAAGATTCGTCTGAACTCAAGCGCTGGTACTGGTCACTTCTATACCACTACTAAGAACAAGCGCACCATGACTGGCAAGATGGAAATCAAAAAGTTTGATCCTGTTGTTCGCCAGCACGTCATGTACAAAGAGGCAAAAATTAAGTAAGCCTCTCTGTTCAGAGCCTCATAAAGAAAAACCCGCTTCAGCGGGTTTTCTTTTGCCTGCTAACTGGCATTACCATGTGCCATGCCTGAATTACCTGAAGTCGAAACGAGCCGCCGTGGCATTGCCCCGCATATCACCGGACAAACGATCACCGGCAGCATTGCGCGCGCACCTAAACTGCGCTGGCCTATCCCAAAACTAGATTTCCTAAAAGGTCAGACGATTCATAAGGTTAGTCGTCGCGCTAAATATCTGCTGATTCGTTGTGATACGGGAACCCTGATACTGCATCTGGGTATGTCAGGCAGCTTGCGCGTTTTGCCAAGCAATTCCCCTGCGGCAAAGCATGATCATTTCGAACTGGTCATGGGGGATATCGCGCTGCGTCTTCGCGATCCACGAAAGTTTGGCGCGGTGCTATGGACCTCAGAGGATCCGGCCTCACACAGCCTGATAAGCCATCTTGGACCAGAACCCTTAAATTCTGAATTCACTGCTGACTACCTATTCAGTCAGACGCAAAAACGCACCGCAGCGATCAAACAAGTCATCATGGATAACAAGGTGGTCGTTGGGGTTGGTAACATCTATGCCACCGAATCGCTATTTCTCTCTGGCATCCATCCAGCACGAGCTGCCAAGCGTATCAGCAAAGCGCGAATCGAAGAGCTGCACAGACATATCGTCGAAATCCTGCGATATGCGATCAAGCGCGGCGGTACGACGTTGCGCGACTTCCAACAGCAAGATGGCTCTCCGGGCTATTTTCAGCAAGAGCTCTGGGTCTATGGACGCAGTGGCGAAGCGTGCAAATCTTGCGGTAGCACCCTGAAACATAAGCTTTTAGGACAGCGCACGAGCGCCTACTGCCCTCAGTGCCAGCGTTAAGACAAAGCGTTATTAATATCCTGCATAAAAATTAGTTAGTCGCAGCCACGACCACGCCCTCTCTACAATCACCCTATATAAATAGAGCGGTAACCATACCGCCAATACATTCACTGAAGGAGAAATCAATGTCGTACCTAAAAATGGCATTAGCAGGCGCAGTGTTAGTCAGCGGCCTTGCGCAAGCTGCCGGCAATCCAAACGCCGGACGTGTGAAATCTGAAGCTTGTCTCGGATGCCATGCAGTATCTAGCTACAACAACGTCTACCCAACTTACCATGTACCTCGATTAGCAGGCCAAAACGCGGACTACATTGTTGCAGCGCTTCAGGCCTACCGCGATGGTCAGCGCAAACATGCCACCATGAACATTCAAGCTCAAAGCATGAGTGATGAAGATATGGCGGATATCGGTGCGTTCTGGCAGGCACAAGGTCAATAAGGGGTTTGACATGAAAAAGATTCTTACACTATGTGCACTCACTGTTTTGAGCGCGAGCGTTTCAGCAGGTGGTAACGCCTCTGCAGGCAAAGACAAGGCGGCAGCTTGTGCCGGCTGTCACGGAGTTGATGGTGTTGCGACAGCACCTATGAACCCTAATTTGGGTGGTCAACATGAGAACTACCTCTACCACGCGTTAAAGTCATATAAAAACGGCTCACGTCAGAACGCGATCATGCAAGGTATGGTTGCGGCACTCTCTGATCAAGATATGAAAGACATCGCTGCTTTCTATGCTTCCCAGAAAGGTAAGCTCACTGACGGTACGCTAAAGCCTTAATGCTAAGCACTTAAAGAAAACGCCGCTCTTTGTTATCTACTAGAGCGGCGTTTTTTATTGCTCGGCTTTTATTGCAACGGCTGCACCTATCCCTCGTGGATCAGATGCCACAGAGACTTTATTTGCAACCTTATCCCACGCAATCGCTTGCATGTTGCCGTAGCTATCATCCACCGGCTTTAACTGATGCCCCATCGCCGATAACGCCTCGAGTGTCTGCTCACTCAATGCATCCGGCTCATATTGCAAGCTATCGGGCAAGTACTGATGATGAAAACGCGCGCGCCCAACCCATTGCTCAACGGGTGCACCTTGCATGGCTTGTAAGGCACCTATCATCACCATACTGATGATCCGCGAGCCGCCAGGTGTACCCAGAATCGCCACACGCTGCTCATTTTCAATAAAGGTTGGGGTCATACTTGAAAGCATACGTTTACCCGGCGCAATCGCATTCTGTTGATTACCGACTAAGCCATACGCATTCGGCACACCGGGCTTGATGGAAAAATCATCCATCTCATCATTCAGCACAACACCGGTACCCGGCACGACAAAACATGCACCGAAGGGATAGTTGACACTCATGGTTGCAGCAACGCGATTACCTTCGCGATCGATAATCGAGAAATGACTGGTATCCATACCCTCTTTGATTTTGATCTGCGGCAAATCCTGACTCACGCTCGCCATCTGCAGATCAATGTCTTTCGCCAGTTGCTTGGCATACTCAACACTGGTGAGCTGCTTAACCGGCACATCCACCTGATCCGTATCACCAAGATGAACTGCACGTTCTTTATATGCTCTACGCATCAGCTCAGTAAGGAGATGGACTCGCTGCGCAGAGTCGAGTTGGTCCCAATTAAATTGTGCGAGCATGTTAAAGATTTGCGCGAGAACCACACCACCGGATGACGGTAATGCCGCGGTTGTAAATTGATAGTCATTAAAGTTAAAGGTGATCGGATCACGCTCTACGATGTCGTACTTAGCCAGATCTTCAAGCGTCCAAATACCACCGTACTTTTGCACACCGGCAACTAAACGTTGCGCAAACTCACCTTGATAAAAGCCTTGCTCACCCTGCTCTGCAAAAAGCTTTAAGGTATTGGCTAAATCAGGTTGCTTAAGTAGATAACCTTTTGGTGGCACCTCACCGTTCAACAAGAACTGTTGCGTCGCAGCAGGTGACTTCAATAACGCTTGCTGACGAAAACCGGCGTAACGACGATACATATCATCGACAGAAAAACCTTCATCAGCCAAGCGAATCGCTGGCGCCA
>VMDJ01000139.1 GCA_008080925.1 Gammaproteobacteria bacterium | reverse complement strand
CCATCTGCATCAAACAACACCATGTCACTCAATGCTTGCTGTGCAAGCCATGTATTAAAGCGTTGCGCTGCAAGCCACCAAGCTTCTGCATCAGACTGCATCTCAGCATCCATCAAATCAGTAAACACCGAGAGTTTATGCTCGGTTTTTTGTGATGCCTTGTGTTGTAGCTGCTGAATCCATAAAGGTGACGCACCGAGCTGTTGAAAACCCACTGGCTTTATCGCTTCAGCCTGACTCACAAAACTCACCCACGGCGAAGATACCGTCACCTTGCCATTGAACTCACGCTGCTGATTTTCAGGCCACTGATGCAACAACATCTGCAATTCATTGAGTAGCTTTTTAAAGCGAAGCGCATCAGCACCCTTTGGCATCATCAGATCAACATTACGCCCTTCCACCTGACGCGCCGGCGAAGTTGTTATATGCCATATCGAATCGCTGATCACATAACACTGTTGATCTTCACCCACACAAAGCTTCAAACCATCCTCTTGCAAAAAATCATTCAGGTAAGCCACTAAGGAGGCCAGTTGCTCATGCGTTAAGGCATCTGCAGGTAACCGAAAGCCTAGCAGGCGATCTTGATCGTGTTTGAGATAGAGCCAATCAAGCAACATCACCTGCTGGTCTGCATTTAATAATGGCAAAGATGACTCTTGCTGATAGCGTAATGCAGCTAATGGCACATCGCCCTGCACTTCAGGCAGGCCAAACAATGACCAAATGATTTGCTCGAAATCGCCAACCTGATCATGACGATCCGTGCGCGTAAGAAAACGATGCAAAGGCTTTAAAAACGACAAAGCGCCAAGATCAGCCACACCTTTGGGCGGTGTCGATAACCTTGGCGCTACCACATAGTGGGTCAAACGATTAGCTCAGCTGTTCAACTCGGATACGGGTAACAGAACCACGAACAGCAGCCAAGCCCTCGATCTTAGCGATAGCCGTATTCATGGCGGCTTCACGCACGTTATGCGTCAACATTACCAATGGCACGTAATCATCTGCATCACCTGGCTCTTTCTGTTGCATCGCATCGATAGAAATACCTGCTTCACTCAAGATGCCTGCGATAGCAGCCAACACGCCAGCCTTATCTTCAACGGTCATGCGCAAGTAATACGCGGTCTCAACATCATCCATGCTGAGCACTGGCGTATCTGACAATTCACCCGGCTGGAAAGCCAAGTGCGGCACACGGTTTGTTGGATCTGTTGTTAGTGCACGCGCCACATCAATCACATCCGCAACCACTGCAGACGCGGTAGGCAAAGAACCAGCACCTGCACCGTAATACAAGGTAGGGCCTACTGCATCGCCATTAACCAATACCGCATTCATAACGCCATTTACGTTAGCGATCAAACGCTTCTCAGGAATCAATGTTGGATGAACACGCAATTCAACACCTGCTTCTGTCTTACGTGTTACACCCAGATGCTTAATGCGATAACCAAATTCTTCAGCATAGGTCACATCTTGTGGCTCAATCTTACTGATACCTTCGGTAAAACATTTTTCAAACTGCAGCGGAATACCAAATGCGAGTGAAGCCAAAATGGTCAGCTTATGCGCTGCATCGATACCTTCAACGTCAAAGGTTGGATCTGCTTCGGCATACCCAAGTTCTTGTGCTTCTTTCAACACATCAGCAAAGTCACGACCCTTTTCTTTCATCTCAGTCAGGATGAAGTTTCCGGTACCGTTGATGATGCCCGCAATCCAGTTAATATGGTTTGCAGATAAGCCTTCACGCAACGCCTTAATAATAGGAATGCCGCCCGCAACAGCCGCTTCAAAGGCAACGGTGACGCCCTGCTTTTGCGCAGCGGTGAAAATCTCATTTCCATGCAGTGCAATCAGCGCTTTGTTTGCAGTGACAACATGCTTACCGTTCTCAATCGCTTTCATCACCAGTTCTTTTGCTGGTGAGTAACCACCGATCAATTCAACAACGATATCGACCTCTGGGTTTGCAACAACATCGAATGCGTCGTTACAAATTTCGACACTTTCCAAGCCCTCAAGCTGCGATGGATCGTAGTCACGCGCTGCCGCATGGCTCACCACAATCTCACGGCCGGCACGACGTGCAATCTCTTGTGCATTACGCACCAATACATTCAAGGTGCCGCCGCCGACAGTACCCAAACCCAATAAACCAACTTTAACCGGCTTCATTTACTACTCCTGTGGTCCGCGTGCTCAGTCGAGCAAACCATCTTTGCGGAACATATCGCGAATACCACGCACCGCTTGACGCGTACGATGTTCATTCTCGATCAAACCAAAACGCACGTGATCATCGCCATACTCACCAAAGCCAATACCTGGTGCGACAGCAACTTTTGCATCTTTCAATAACTTTTTACAGAACTCTAACGAGCCCATCTCTTTGTATGCGTCGGGAATTTTTGCCCAGACAAACATCGTTGCCTTAGGAATCGCGACATTCCAGCCAATGTGGTGCAAGCCTTCACAAAGCACATTGCGACGCTGCTCATACATCTTGCGAATATCTTCAACAACATCCTGCGGACCTTCCAATGCTGAGATAGCCGCAATTTGAATTGGCGTGAACATACCATAGTCGAGATAAGACTTAATGCGTCCTAATGCCGCCACCAAGGTCTTGTTACCGACCATAAAGCCGACACGCCAACCTGGCATGTTATAACTCTTCGACATTGAGAAGAACTCAACTGCGATCTCATCAGCACCTTCAACTTGAAGGATAGATGGCGCTTTATAACCATCGAACACGATATCGGCATAGGCCAAATCTTGCACGACCCAAATCTTATGCTCTTTCGCAATCGCAACCACACGCTCGAAGAACTCAAGCTCAACACACTCAGCCGTTGGGTTACCTGGGTAGTTCAACACCAACATCTTAGGCTTAGGCCAGGATTCACGAATCGCCTTCTCAAGCGCTTCAAAGAAATCAACCTCGCCCGTCACCGGTACGTGACGCACGTCAGCACCTGAGATAATGAAACCGTAAGGATGAATCGGATACGCAGGGTTTGGTACCAACACCGAGTCACCCGGCCCCATGCAAGCCAAGGCTAAGTGAGCCAAGCCTTCTTTCGAGCCAATGGTCACAATTGCTTGTGTCTCAGGATCAAGGTCCACGTCGTAGCGCTCTTTGTACCAATTACAAATAGCGCGACGCAGACGAGGAATACCTTTAGACGTCGAGTAACGGTGGGTATCACCACGTTGCGCCGACTCAATCAACTTATCCACGATGTGTTGCGGGGTTGGTTGATCTGGATTTCCCATACCAAAGTCAATGATGTCCTCACCACGTGCTCGCGCCGCGGCCTTCAGCTCGTTTACGATAGCGAAGACATACGGGGGCAGACGCTTGATGCGACTAAAATCGTCCATACTGAGTGACACAGAGACCTCAACCAGAGAAAGGTAAAAATAAGCCGGTAAAAGTACTGAGTGAACCCCCATCTGTCAATGAAATCAAGGCCATGACAGCTACTTTCCGTTAACATCTCAGCCATAGATGACCACAAGGAGCCCACACCGTGAAAATGGTGCTCGACGAAGCTGCCGGACAAAACTTGATAGACGCCTTCGATGGTGAATCGTTAACCGTACGCGGCCGCCGCTTTGACCATCAAAAGGGACTCATCCTTTTTAATACTGGCGCACCTATCGAGTGGCCAAGCGAGGATAAAAGCGTGACTGCCAAAGAAGCCTTGGCGGCTGTGGTCAAACAAGCCCCTGAGGTAGTCATCCTAGCAACCGGTGATAGCTGTCAATTTCCTGAGCCTCGCACCCTTATCCGCTTGATGGATCACCGGATTGGTTACGAGGTCATGGACACCCCATCCGCTTGCCGCACCTTTAATATTCTTCTTGGTGAAGACCGCGCAGCTGCGCTAGTGATTCAGCCTAAACCTTGACACTCGGCAGTCCCCTTCCGAGAATAGAAACATCTTCTAGAGACGAGCAACCAACTTTTGGACGACATACCCCTTAGTGTGCTTTTTAGCGCACTCGTATTCTTACTTTTCTTGTCTGCATTTTTCTCTGGCTCGGAAACCGCACTGATGACGCTCAACCGTTATCGCCTCAAGCACCTCGCAGATGAGGGACACACCGGCGCGCAACTTGCTGCCAAGCTGCTTGAGAAACCCGATCGTTTGATCGGCCTGATTCTGCTCGGCAACAACTTCGTCAACATTATGGCTTCATCGCTTGCGACCTTAATTGCACTGCGACTTGGCGGTGATGGCGCAATTGCAATTGCCGCCGGCATCCTTACTTTTGTGGTGCTGATCTTCTCTGAAGTAGCACCTAAGACCTTGGCCGCCATGCACCCAGAAAAGGTCGCATTTCCTGCGGCTTGGGTCTACACCCCACTGCTCAAAGTCATGTTCCCTTTGGTATGGTTAGTAAACCTAATGGCCAACTCGATCCTTAAGCTTCTTGGCATTTACCAAGAGGACAGTGAGGGACAAGCACTGAGTCGCGAAGAGCTAAAAACGGTAGTGAATGAAGCGGGCGCCATGATTCCGCATAAACACCAACGCATGTTGTTAAGCATCCTCGATCTTGAAAAAACCTACGTTGAAGACATTATGGTGCCACGCACCCAGCTCGATGGCATCGATATTGACGCATCAATTAGTGAGATTCTCGATCAACTACAACAAAGTCCTTATACGCGCGTGTTGGTATATGAAGGTAGCATCGACCACGTACTTGGCTTTATTCACTCGCGCAATATTCTTAAAGAAGCACTTGATAGTGATGGGCTTACTCACGAAGAACTTCGCGAGCTTGTCCGCGAACCCTACTTCATCCCAAAAGGTACGCCGCTTAATAAGCAACTGATTAACTTCCAACGCAATCGACGTCGTTGGGGCTTGGTCGTCGATGAATACGGTGATGTGCATGGCCTTCTCACCATGGCAGACCTACTCGAAGAAATTGTAGGCGAATTCGCAACTGACCCATCCGATCACATTGCCTCGGTACATCCTCAAGATGATGGCAGCTATCTCGTGGACGGCACGGCATCGCTGCGAGAGCTATCACGCAACATGCATTGGGAGCTCCCCACCGAAGGGCCGAAAACACTGAATGGTCTGATTGTGGAACATTTACAAACACTACCTGAAGCGGGCACTTCACTGATGATCGAAGGCTACCCGATCGACATCATTCAAATTCAAGACAACGTAGTAAAAACAGCGCGCATACGTCCACTTGAGCGCCGAATAGAGAAGCCGAGCGATTAGGTGATCGCGTCGATCGCTTCGCTCAGACGCGTCACTGGAATAATTTCTAAACCATCGATAGGTTTTTTCGGTACGTTACTCTTTGGCGCTATCACACGAGTAAAGCCGTGCTTCAGCGCTTCACGCAAACGGTCCTGACCATTAGGCACTGGACGTATTTCACCCGCTAGCCCCACCTCACCAAATGCAGCTAATTCCATCGGCAAAGGGCGATCGCGGAAGCTTGATAATGCAGCAAGCAAAACGGGTAAATCAGCCGCTGGTTCCGTAACACGAACACCTCCGACTACATTTAAGAACACATCCTGATCGAACATACCAACACCGCCATGACGATGCAGCACCGCAAGCAACATCGATAAACGGTTTTGCTCTAAACCCAATGCCACTCGACGCGGGTTACCCAATGGACTTTGATCCACTAGTGCCTGAACTTCAACCAGCATAGGGCGCGTACCTTCACGCGTTACCAAAATGGCACTACCCGCCACTTGTTGCTCATGTCGGGATAAGAAAATGGCTGAAGGGTTACTGACTTCCTTGAGACCCTTATCCGTCATCGCAAAGACACCCAACTCATTCACCGCACCAAAACGGTTTTTAATAGCGCGAATCAAACGGAACTGTGAGCCGCTTTCGCCTTCAAAATACAACACGGTATCGACCATGTGCTCCAACACACGTGGACCTGCTAACGCGCCTTCTTTAGTTACATGCCCCACTAAGAACAAACTGGTACCGGTTTGTTTAGCAAAACGCACCAAGCGCGCCGCAGATTCACGTACCTGCGCAACCGAACCAGGTGCTGAGTTGAGCTCTTGGGTGTAAAAGGTTTGAATTGAGTCGAGCACAATCACTTTTGGCTTGTGCTGTTGTGCTAACTGAATAATGCGCTCAACGCATGTTTCGGTCAGTAGCTGCACCTTATCGCCTGGTAAGCCTAAACGATGCGCACGCAAGCTAATCTGTTCTGCGGATTCTTCACCGCTGACATATAAGGTCGACATCTTCTCGCTAAGCAATGACATCGCTTGAATCAATAGCGTTGACTTACCAATACCTGGATCACCACCGATCAAGGTCACCGAACCTAGCACCAAGCCACCGCCCAGCACCCGATCAAGCTCGTTCAATGTTGTACTAATTCGCGAAGTCTCTTCAGCGGAGACGTCAGCCAATGCACGAATTGAGGCGGGTGTTTCGCCGGCATAGCCAGCAAAGCGACCTTGTTCAGGCGCTGAAGATGGCACGGTTTCTTCTAACGTATTCCATGCACCACAGTCAGTACACTGCCCTGCCCATTTAGGAAAGGTAGCGCCACACTCGGTACACACATAGGCTGTTTTTGCTGCTTTTGCCATCGTTAAGATTTGTTAATACGCTGAACGCGCTGAGTCACTCCACACATCAAAGTATAGGCAATAGTGTTTGTCCATTTTGCGACAAGATCAATCGGTAAGCCTTCGCCCCACAAGGTCACTTCATCACCGATCAGACCATCAATACCTCGCAGATCAACCGTGATCATATCCATAGAGACGCGACCAATAATAGGGGCTTGCTTACCATTAATGAGTACATAAGCCTCAGCCGGAACTTCGCGTGGATAACCATCGCCATAACCAATACCGACGATGCCCATCGGCATCACTTCATCAGCTTGCCATGTCGCACCATAACCAACGCTATCACCGGCATTTAATTGCTTGATTGAAATTAACCGACTGGATAATTGCATCACAGGCTTTAAACCAAGCGATTGAGGACTTTGATTCAGTAGCGGTGATGCGCCATACAACATCAAACCAGGGCGCACCCAATCTACATGCGCATCAGGCCGTGTTAATACCGCAGCCGAATTGGCAATAGACAGCGCCAAATCGCTTGGCCATGCAATTTCATTAAAGGCCGCGAGCTGCACATCAGTTTTACTGTCTTGCGGATCATCGGCATTCGCTAAGTGCGTCATCGCACCTTTTAGCTTGAGATACTTATGCTGTTGAACGGCCGCCAACACCTCGGGCACTTGATCTGGATGCAGGCCTAAGCGTGACATACCGCTATCGACTTTGATCCAACAACCTAATGGGCCACCTAAGGCCTCAAGCCAGGCCAACTGTTTAGGGTGATGAATAGCGACATCAAGCTGATGTTGTTGCGCAAGCGATAACTGCTCAGGTGAACATAAACCCTCAAGCACTAAGATCGACTTGGTAATACCTTCTGCACGAAGCGCCAAACCTTCTTCGACACGCGCCACGGCAAAAGCATCCACTTTACGTTGCAGTGCATAGGCTAACGAGATTGCACCATGGCCATAACCGAGTGATTTAATCACTGCCATGATATTGCTGTTGGGTGCCAACTCTCTAACAAGCGAAACGTTGTGTAACAACGCAGCGTGATCAATCGTGGCCCATGCGTTGCTCAG
>VMDJ01000122.1 GCA_008080925.1 Gammaproteobacteria bacterium | reverse complement strand
GGCAATAAACGCCCTACACCTTCAAACATGGCTTCAACATCTGACTCGCTCATGATGTGTGCTGTATTCGCGCTATAGGCCGCATCGAAATGTGACTTTGGCCAAGCATCGTGGGTGACGTTAAGCGCAATTGGACGACGCAGATTATCGCCTGTGTAGTCGTCAATCCACGCATTGATACCTGCATGATGTTCTTCAACATCACTGCACTGCCAAATTAAAGGTGCTAGAGCTTCAGCAAAATACACCGCATGCTGACCGGTACCACTACCGATCTCTAGCGCATGGTGACAATCAACCAGCACCTCTCGCAGAACCGAAAGGATCGGATCGCGATTTTGAACACAGGATTCGCTATAGGGTTTATTTACTTGCCGCAGCACTTCTTATATTTCTTGCCACTGCCACAAGGACATGGATCGTTACGACCCACCTTTTCTTCTTCGCGACGATAGGTCACAGGCGTTGGCAACAAGCCATCAACGTAATACCAACGATCACCTTCTTTGACGAAGCGACTGCGCTCGGTGTGCGCCATGTCTTCATCGCCAGCCTCACTAAAGACTGCACGGAACTCAACAATGCCTTCTTCATCACCTTCTTCGCCACCTTCAGTCGCCAAGATGTCTAACTGCTTCCACTCTGATTCCGATGCCCACTTAGCGGTGGCATTACGGTCAAAGTCAGAGCGATGATCTGGATGCAAGGTCTCACCCAAGTAATCCACAGCACCGACAACATACGCGCTGTAACGCGAACGCATTAAGGCTTCAGCGGTTGGTGCTGGCTCACCATTGATATAAGGCTCGCAGCATTTTGCGTAAGGTTTACCTGATCCACAGTGACATGTCGCCATGAGTGTTCCTTGAGTGTGTCATTAACAATAAATCGATTTTACCCTAGCTCACCGACTAGAGCCCCAACTCTTTCCAACGCCTTTCGATCCGTTTTACCGAGATGGGATATAAGGTTTTGACCTCTTGTGCAAACAGGGAGATCGCAAGCTCTTCAAGCTGCCAGCGAATCTCATCAAGCCGTTCATCAAACAAGCCTTTTTCGCGCGCTTGCTGATCACGCAGCAGCCACTTTTCCTCTATGGCTGCCTTCTCACGCATCCCTTGAGCATCACGCGCTTGGCCACCTGCTTGAAGCTTTTCTACTCGCATCTCAATCGCTTTGAGATAACGGCCGTATTGCGCCAAGGGCTCAGCAGCCACATCGCTGATGAATCCTTGATAGACCAGTCGGTCCATATGCGCCTGCACATCCTTCACTGAACTCAGCAAACTGATATGCGTTACCTTATCGAGCAGCTTGCGTAGCTGATGGTAACTGGCAAGCACTTGGGTCATTGTCGTGATCACCTGATCTGCAATCTCATGCAACTTTGAGCGACCTGAGTCATATAACGCCTCGAAGGTAGCTTGGGTGCGTACATCAACATTTGCAAGATCAAAGGCCAGATCGACAATTCGCTCAACCAATTGCTCATCCAATGCAACCGGCTTTGCATTACTGCCCGCACGCGCAGGCACCTTGGTGTACTGCAGTAACATCGCTTGTTGTTGTTTTACGCGTTTACGTAAATCTTTTACAGTCGGTGCTAAACGCATCAACAATAGACGCCGCAAACCTTTCTGATGCGCAGAGGCAGCACGCGCTTGAGAATCCAAACAACGCACAGCCGCACAATCACCTTGATCAACCACTGCTGGATACAAACGCATATCCACGCCTGCGACATTTGCATCGACTGAATCAGGTAAGTCACCAAAATCCCAATCGCGCACCTCATCTTGCTCAATCGCTAGATTGGTTTTACTTGATGATGATTCAACCAGCACCTCATCGGCATAGTCACGCTGTAAGCTTTGAATATCACGCGAATAGGTCACAACCTCCATGCCATCCGCACTGAGTAGCTTCACACGCATACGCAAAAAAGGCTCGATTGATTCAAGCTGCCATTGATCTTCTGGAATATGCACCGAGGTAATCTGCTTCAGCGCCAGTGCCAAACTTTGATGCAGTGGTGTTGATGAAGGCTGCATACGTGCCAAGGCTTGCTGGGCAAAATCAGGTACAGGGACAAATTGGCGGCGTAGCGCTTTAGGTAAGCCCTTAATCAGTGCAATCACCTTATCCTCAATCAAACCCGGCACCAGCCAATCCAAACGACCGGTATCCAGCTGATTAAGCAATGGCATGGGCACATGCAAAGTCACACCATCCGCCTCGTTACCCGGCTCAAAGTGATAGGTCATCGGTAGATGCGTGCTACCGACTAACAAACTATCTGGGAATTGAGCCTCATCCAAATCACTATCGCGTCGCACGATATCTTCACGACGCATATGTAGAATCTTTTTATTTTTTTGCTCACGCAGCCACTTTTCTAATTGCGCAACGCTATAGATCGTCTCAGGTATCCGCTTAGCGTAGTACTGGTAGATCGCCTCTTCGTCTACCAAGACATCTCGCCGACGCAGCTTTGCCTCTTCATGATGAAGATCAGCAATCAATTCTTGGTTATGACGGAAGAAAGGTGCACGTGTTTGCATGTCACCTTCGGTCAAACCAAAACGTAAAAACAAATCGTGTGAAACAACTGGATCAATCGGACCATAATTAATCCGACGACGAGGAACGATGGTTAATCCATATAAAGTAATGCGCTCATACGCGCCTACCTGCCCTCGCTTAGCTTGCCAGTGTGGCTCAAAATAACTGTGGTTAACCAAATGGCCTGCAAGCTTTTCAATCCACTCTGGCTGAACCGTGGCCACACCCCGCGCATATAACTTTGTTGTTTCAACCAGCTCAGCGGCAACAATCCACTTCGGTTGCGCACTAAACTGCGATGATCCCGGGAAGATATGGAACCGTGTATTACGCGCACCAAGATAATCACGCTCCTTACCCTGAGTACGCTGCCCCAAGTGACTGAGCATGCCGCTAATCACCGCCTGATGGATGCCCTCGTAGCTACCGCGCTTTTCATTTAACTTATAACCGAGTTCACGCATCTGCTCTTTCAACTGAAAGTGCACATCCATCCACTCGCGCACTCGAATGGGCGAAATAAAACGCTCACGACACAAGCGTTCAAATTTTCGTCTTGTTAATAATTCGCGATGCTCTTGTAAGAAGTTCCACAGATTCACAAAACCGATAAAGTCTGACTTCTCATCTGCAAATAAGGCATGCGACTCATCTGCTTGCTGCTGTTTATCAAATGGACGCTCTCTCGGATCTTGAATCGACAAGGCCGCACCAATGATCAACAGCTCGGTTAAGCAACCTGTATGTGCCGCCTCAAGCAGCATCCGACCAATCCTCGGATCAATAGGTAAGCGTGCCAACTTTCGGCCAAGATTCGTTACACGACGCGTAGCATCCACAGCACCCAGCTCATGCAGCAAACGGTAGCCATCCTTAATCATTCGACTATCAGGCGGATCAACGAACGGAAACTCTTCGATATCGCCAAAGCCAAGTACCTGCATCTGCAAGATGACTGAAGCTAGATTGGTACGCTGAATCTCCGGCTCAGTGAATTCATCTCGTAAGGTGAAATCTTCTTCACTGTAAAGACGAATGCACACACCTTCAGCCACACGACCACAGCGACCTTTACGCTGATCAGCACTCGCCTTTGAGACCGGCTCTAAGGGCAGTCGTTGAATCTTTGACTTGGCACTGTAACGACTAATTCGCGCAATACCGGTATCGATAACATGACGGATACCCGGCACAGTTAGCGACGTCTCTGCCACGTTAGTTGCCAACACAATGTGTCGTGCACCTGAAGGCTTAAAGATGCGTGCTTGCTCTTGTGGAGATAGGCGCGCGTACAAAGGCAACAACTCGGTACCACCTAAGTTTTGCTTTCTTAGCAATTCACGCGCTTCACGTATCTCACGCTCACCTGGGAAGAAGATCAAAATATCGCCACGACTTTCTCGCGACAACTCATTGACCGCATCAATCAAACCTTGCTGATGATCGATACCACCATTTTCTTCATCTTCAGGTGGTGGTCGGTAACGCACCTCCACCGGATAGGTTCGACCGGAGACCTCAATGATTGGGGCATCGTAAAAGTGTTTTGAAAATTTCTGTGGATCAATCGTCGCCGAGGTAATGATCAGCTTAAGATCAGGCCGCTTGGGCAGTAATGACTTAAGATAACCCATCAAGAAATCGATGTTCAGACTACGCTCGTGTGCCTCATCAATAATCAGCGTGTCATATTCGTTGAGGTATTTATCACGCTGAATCTCAGCTAGAAGCATGCCGTCGGTCAGCAGCTTAACCCGAGTGCTCTCACTCACCTTATCGGCGAAGCGAACCTTATAACCCACGCTTAAGCCGACCTCTTGTTCAATCTCTGAGGCGACACGTGAGGCTAAGCTACGCGCCGCTAATCGACGAGGTTGAGTATGACCGATGCGTCCGAAGATACCGCGACCCAAGCTCAAGCAAATCTTAGGTAGCTGTGTTGATTTACCCGAACCGGTTTCACCACACAGCACGATCACCTGATTCTCTGCGATCAGCTTTTGGATTTCCTCAACACGCTCACTCACCGGCAAGCCCGCTGGGAATGTCACCTGCATTACTGATGATTCACGCGCGACGACAGCTGCACGCGACTGAGCTAAGCGATCAGTGTATTTCTGCTGTAACTCTGCATCACACTCGCCCTTTTCCAACGTCTTTGCCCAACGTTGTAAAAGATGGCGATCCTTCAACAAGCAATCTGAGTAGTCGTTATCCGGCTGGGTCATAGTTCAATTAAAAAAGGCCTGCTATGCAGGCCTTAGATCCGTTAGGTCTGATTAATGACCGCCACCTTTCAGCGAGGTCACCATACCTTCAATCGTATCTTTTGCGTCACCAAAGACCAATGAGCAGTTGTCTTGGTAGAACAACAGATTATCCACACCCGAATAACCTGGCTTCATTGAACGCTTCAAGAAATAGATATTCTTTGCTTTACCTGCATCCAAGATCGGCATGCCATAAATGGGGCTCGACTGATCAGTACGTGCCGCTGGATTAACAACGTCATTCGCACCCACCACCAACACCACATCAGTCGATGCAAATTCTGGATTGATCTCATCCATCTCAAGCACGTGATCGTAAGGAATGTCTGCTTCCGCTAAAAGCACATTCATATGTCCTGGCATACGTCCCGCGACTGGATGCACCGCAAACTTAACTTCAACATCACGCGCTTCAAGCAATTCCATCATCTCTTTCAATGCGTGCTGCGCTTGCGCCACCGCCATGCCGTAACCTGGCACGATGATTACGCGATTCGCATCTTCCATCCAGTAAACCGCATCTTCAACTGAAGCTGACTTAACACCCTTCTCAGCGGCTGCAGCACCTGCACTGTCTTCACCGCCACCTGACTCACTACCAAAGCCGCCAAAGATGACATTGATGATTGAGCGGTTCATTGCCTTACACATGATGTAAGAAAGGATCGCACCAGAGAAACCGACCAACGCACCAACGATAATCAATAGGTTGTTATGTAAGGTAAAGCCTGTCGCCGCAGCAGCCCAACCTGAATAGCTGTTAAGCATTGAAACAATAACCGGCATGTCTGCACCGCCGATTGGAATAATCAACGTTAAGCCGAGCAAGAAGGCTAGCAAGGTCATCACGATCAACGATAACTCAGAACCGGTCATCGCAAAGTGAACGGCAAAACCAATGGTCACAATTGCAATCACCGCATTCAATGCATGCTGACCTGCAAATCGCACAGGCGCGCCCGAGATCAAACCTTGCAACTTACCGAACGCAATCACAGAGCCTGTGAAGGTAATGGCGCCGATCACAATACCGGCAGAGAGCTCACCCATTAGCACGGCATTGAGCGTGCCCTCGGCTTGACGATTTAAGAAGGTGCCAATTGCGACCAAAACCGCTGCCATACCCACAAAGCTGTGCAGCGCTGCAACTAACTGTGGCATTGCAGTCATTTGTACGCGCGCTGCCAATACCGCACCAATCAAACCACCAGCAACCAGGCCCGCCAAGATAAAGCCATAGGACTGAACCTCTGCGCCAAGTAATGTTGCAATGATTGCAATCGCCATACCCGCCATTCCGAGCGTATTACCACGGCGTGCGGTTGAAGGATGCGTTAGACCTTTCAAAGACAACACAAACAAGGTTGCCGAGATCAGATATGCGATCGCTTGTACATCATGTGAAAGTGTCATGTTGGCCCCTTACTTCTTTTTCTTCTTAAACATGGACAACATACGATTGGTTACCAAGAAGCCACCAAACACGTTAATTGACGCCAACATCACTGCAAAGAAACCCATGATCTCAGCAGTGGTTCCCACCTCTTGAAAGCCCGTGACCAGCAAAGCACCAACAATCACGATACCGGAGATCGCATTTGTTAACGCCACAAGCGGTGTATGCAATGCTGGCGTTACACCCCAGATAACGAAGTAGCCGATAAAACACGACAATACAAAAACGTATAAGGACAATAAGGTCTCAGCCATGGGATCTCTCTCTTATTCTGGCTTTACTTGAGCTGCTGCTGTGATCTCATCTTCATCAAGATCATTCAGCGTTACAGCCTCATCAGTGTTCAACATAATGCCGAGCAAGTTCGCGATGTTTTTCGCGAAGAATGCACTCGAATCAGTGGGCATCATTGATGGATAGTTGGTATGACCCACAATTACTACACCATGTTTCGTCACAACTTGATCGGCTTCTGACAAGCGACAGTTACCACCGGTCGCTGCCGCCATATCCACAATCACCGAACCTTCACGCATACGCTCAACCACTGATTCAACGATCAGCTCAGGCGCTTGGCGACAGGGGATCAATGCGGTACTGATAATCACATGGGCTTTGGCCAGCTCATCCGCGAGTAACGCTTGCTGTTTAGCTTTACCTTCTTCAGATAACTCTTTGGCATAACCACCCTCACCTGAGCCACTCTCACCAATATCTAGCGTGATCGCTTTCGCACCAAGTGATTCGATTTGTTCTTGGGTTTCAGGGCGAATGTCATACGCATGCACATCACCACCTAAACGACGCGCTGTCGCAATCGCTTGCAAACCCGCAACACCGGCACCTAGGACAACAATACGCGCAGGTTTAGCAGAACCAGCTGAAGTCATCATTAAAGGAACGAATCGCCCATAGTGAGCTGCCGCTTCGATAACCGCACGGTAACCTGCAATATTGGCTTGCGATGACAACACGTCCATCGATTGCGCACGTGAGATACGCGGCACACGCTCAAGTGCGATCACGGTAATGTTCTTTGCCTGCATTGCCGCAATCGCATCATCATCACCACAACTTTCGATCTGGCCGATATACACCGCACCTGATTTCATCAGTGCAACTTCATCAACGCTTGGCTTACGTACCTTCGCAATCAGATCACAGGAAAAGGCTGCCGCAGCATCTGCAATCTCAGCACCGGCATCGCGATACGCATCGTCGTGGAAATGGGCCGATTCACCCGCGCCCTGTTGGACAACAACACCAAGGCCTTTCTTAACCAGGCCGCTGACGATATCCGGCGTTAACGCTACGCGCGCTTCCCCAGCTTGAGTCTCGGTTGGAACACCAATTTTCATCATGTTTTGTTCTTCAATACTGCAGAACTTCAGCCCTAACTCATTGATTTAACAACAGTACGACTGAAATATTAAAAATTCATATGTTAGCGGGTCATGATGGTACCAGAGAGGCTCTTAAAACGGGCTAAAAATCACC
>VMDJ01000094.1 GCA_008080925.1 Gammaproteobacteria bacterium | reverse complement strand
ACTTGAAAAGCACGTTGACGATCCAGTTCGCGAACTGAAATCAAGGCTTTGCCAGAACGTGGCAAACACTGACTGCCACCTTCTAAGCCTTTTGCAAAGGCTGCACCGAAAGTGGGTGCGACACCCATCACTTCACCGGTCGACTTCATCTCAGGACCCAAAATGGTATCGATTCCTGGGAACTTGTTGAATGGGAACACAGCCTCTTTAACGTAATAGTGCTTAGGAATGATTTCCTCTAGCCCGCCCTGCTCGGCTAACGACTTACCCGCCATACAACGCGCAGCAATCTTTGCCAAAGGGCGACCCGTCGCTTTAGAGACAAACGGTACCGTGCGGGAGGCACGAGGGTTCACCTCAAGCAGATAAATATCATCATCCTTGATGGCAAACTGTGTATTCATCAAACCAACAACATTCAAACCATGCGCTAGCGCCTTAATCTGTTCACGCATGCGATCCTGTACATCTTGGTTCAGCGTGTAAGGAGGCAATGAACACGCCGAGTCACCAGAGTGCACACCGGCTTGCTCGATATGCTCCATGATGCCGCCGATCAAAACATCTTTGCCGTCACAAATCGCATCGATATCCACTTCGATTGCATCATCTAAGAAACGATCGAGTAACACAGGAGAATCATTCGAAACGCTAACCGCTTCACGCATGTAACGTTCTAGATCTTCGTTATCGTGAACAATCTCCATAGCGCGGCCGCCCAATACATACGATGGACGTACCACTAATGGGTAACCAATTTCTTCGGCAAGCTTAACTGCCTGATCTTCAGCGGTAGCTGTACGGTTAGGTGGCTGCTTAAGACCTAAGTCATCAACCAGCTTCTGGAAACGCTCACGGTCTTCTGCTAAGTCGATTGAATCTGGCGAGGTACCAATGATTGGCGCACCAGCGGCTTCCAATTCTTCAGCAAGCTTCAATGGTGTCTGACCACCATACTGAACAATGATGCCTTTTGGTTGTTCTTTATGGATGATCTCAAGCACATCTTCGAGCGTCAGCGGCTCAAAGTACAAACGGTCAGATGTGTCATAGTCAGTTGATACTGTCTCTGGGTTGCAGTTCACCATAATGGTTTCGTAACCATCGTCACGCATCGCAAATGCCGCGTGACAACAACAGTAGTCAAACTCAATACCCTGGCCAATCCGGTTAGGACCGCCGCCTAACACCATAATCTTTTCTCGATTGGTTGGTTCAGACTCACACTCTTCCTCATAAGTTGAATACATATAAGCCGTATCTGAAGCAAATTCAGCCGCACAGGTATCAACACGTTTATAAACAGGTCGAACTCCTAGCTCATGACGCTTAGCGCGCAACTCAGCCTCTTTGATGCTCAACAAATCAGCCAACCGTGCGTCAGAGAAACCTTTACGTTTCAAACGGTACATGCGGTCACTATCAATCGCTGCAAGACCATTCTCGCTAACCGCTTTCTCTTCTTTAATCAGGTCTTCAATTTGTACCAAGAACCATGGATCAATCTTAGTGATCTCAAAGACTTCTTCGAGTGACATGCCAACTCGGAAAGCATCGCCGACATACCAAAGACGGTCTGCACTTGGTTGACGAATCTCATTCTTAATCTTCTTAAGCGCCGCCTCACCGGTAGTCTTAACCATTGAGTCAAAACCATTCTTACCCGTCTCAAGACCACGCAACGCTTTTTGCATTGACTCTTGGAAGGTACGACCGATTGCCATTACCTCGCCCACTGACTTCATCTGGGTTGTTAAGCGCGCATCCGCTTGTGGGAATTTTTCAAACGCAAAGCGTGGGACCTTGGTCACGACATAGTCGATGGATGGCTCGAATGATGCTGGCGTTACACCACCGGTAATGTCATTACTCAACTCGTCTAAGGTGTAACCAACTGCCAACTTAGCCGCAACCTTCGCAATTGGGAAGCCGGTTGCTTTTGAAGCCAACGCAGAAGAACGTGAGACACGTGGATTCATCTCAATGATGATCATGCGTCCGTTCTCAGGGTTTATTGAGAACTGCACATTTGAACCACCTGTATCTACACCAATCTCGCGCAATACCGCCAAAGAGGCGTCACGCATGATTTGATATTCCTTATCGGTCAATGTTTGGGCAGGGGCGACTGTTATCGAGTCACCAGTGTGCACGCCCATTGGGTCAAAGTTCTCAATCGAGCAAACAATGATGCAGTTGTCGTTACGATCGCGCACAACCTCCATCTCGTACTCTTTCCAACCCGCGATCGACTCTTCAATCAACAACTCATTGGTTGGTGATAGATCCAAGCCACGAATACAGATCTCTTCGAATTCTTCTTTGTTGTAAGCAATGCCGCCACCAGATCCACCCATGGTGAAAGATGGACGAATAATGGTTGGGAAACCGATCGTCGCTTGAACCTGATGTGCCTCTTCTAAAGAGTGTGCAATCGCAGAACGCGGCATATCCAAACCGATCTTGAGCATTGCCTGACGGAAACGATCACGGTCTTCAGCTTTATCAATCGCATCCTTATTGGCGCCGATCATCTCGACATTAAATTTCTCAAGCACACCTTCACGATCTAGATCCAAAGCGCAGTTCAATGCTGTTTGACCACCCATGGTAGGCAACAAGGCATCTGGACGCTCTTTCTCGATAATCGCCGCAACTGTGCGCCAAGTAATAGGCTCGATATACACCGCATCCGCCATATCAGGGTCGGTCATGATGGTTGCAGGGTTCGAGTTCACCAAGATCACGCGGAAACCTTCTTCGCGTAATGCTTTACACGCTTGGGCACCGGAGTAGTCAAATTCACACGCCTGTCCGATCACAATCGGTCCCGCGCCTATGATGAGAATGCTCTTTATGTCTGTACGTTTTGGCATGTCGTGCTCGTGCAATAAAAGAGGACTTAACGTCCCCTACTTCAATTCATTATTTACTGGTTCATCAATTCGATGAAATGGTCAAAGACCGGCGCCACATCGTGCGGTCCCGGGCTTGCCTCCGGGTGGCCTTGAAAACCGAAGGCCGGCTTATCCGTTCGATGGATACCTTGAATCGAACCATCAAACAAAGAGGCATGCGTCACACGCAATGTGTTTGGCATGCTTTGCTCATCAACCGCAAAACCGTGGTTCTGGCTTGAGATCATCACCGTCTTGTCATCTAAGTTTTGCACCGGATGGTTCGCACCATGGTGACCAAACTTCATCTTCATCGTTTTGGCATCACTCGCAAGCGCCAACAATTGATGCCCCAAGCAAATACCAAAGGTCGGCTTTCCTGAATCAACAATCGTCTTAATTGCATCAATGGCGTAATCACATGGCTCTGGATCGCCAGGACCATTCGATAAAAAGACGCCATCGGGATTCATTGCCATAACATCTTCAGCTGGTGTTTTTGCAGGTACAACCGTCAAGCGGCAGCCACGATCAACCAACATACGAAGAATGTTGCGCTTTACACCAAAGTCATAAGCGACAACATGGAATTTTTGATCTTCAGCAGCAACCGTTTGATGGCCATACTCTAGTGACCAGCTCGTCTCATTCCACTCATACGCTGCTTTGGTGGTGACTTCCTTAGCCAAATCCATTCCCTTAAGACCAGGAAACGCTTTAGCCGCAGCCAGTGCGGTTGCCTCATCCACTGAATCACCTGCAAGAATGCAGCCCGCTTGGGCGCCTTTCTCACGCAAGATTCGGGTTAGACGACGGGTATCGATATCTGCGATACCGACAATATTGTGCTCACGAAGGTATGCATCCAGTGCTTGTTCACTGCGGAAGTTACTCACCAGAAGCGGTAAATCTCGAATCACCAAGCCTGCAGCGTAAATATCACTCGACTCTTCGTCTTCTTTATTTACACCGGTGTTGCCAATGTGCGGATAGGTCAAGGTAACAATCTGGCGCGCATATGAGGGGTCAGTCAGTATCTCTTGATATCCGGTGAGGGCTGTATTGAAAACCACTTCACCAACGGTCTGGCCGTCAGCACCGATCGATTGACCGCGAAAAACGCTGCCATCTTCAAGAACTAAAATCGCTGGTTTGCTCATTGTCACGCACACAAGTGGCCGAAAAAGTTCTCAATTGGGATCCAATTCGGCTAGGGTTCAGGGGCTTGGGTAGAGTTAGCACTGACAGCTAATTCTGAGGAAGAAATTGTACGCGAGTCCGCTCCCTGGTGCTAGGCGAAATCTTACAAAATTCTTTAATAATTTAACTCTCTCAAGCTTTTTTCAGTGCCTGTTCGGTCCAAGCAATTAAGCCAGCCGCATCAAGCGCGCCAGATAGTCGATCGATCTCTCTACCTTTGTGGATCAACATCAGCGTTGGAATGCTACGAATACCAAATTGACCCGCCAGACCTGACTGCTGCTCAGTATTGACCTTAAGCAATCTCACCCGAGGCTCTAGCTTTGTCGCCGCCTGACTAAATGCCGGCGCCATCATTTTGCAAGGGCCACACCATGGCGCCCAAAAGTCGACCAATAAAGGCACCTCACCCTTGCTGACATGTTTGGCAAAGCTCACAGCATCTACATCAACAGGCATGCCTTGAAAAAGCATTGACTTGCAATGACCACACTTAGCCTCTTTGGCGCGCTCAACAGGTGCTCGATTAACACCACCACAACTTGGGCAAACCATCTGGATAGGATCTGACATACATTTACTCCGTATCAATGCTTCTTAAATTGTGGCAAGTTAAGTAAATTCAAGTTGAAACCTTGCCTTACCGTCCCTATTTCATGCAGATAACAATCCACAGGGCTTTTTATAGATGAGCGAATCACCTTTTATCATTGATTTAACCTTAGAAAATTTTGAACAGGTTGTTCTACGCGACTCTCAACAGACACCGGTTCTTATCGATTTTTGGGCTAGCTGGTGCCAACCCTGCCAAATCTTAATGCCGCTTCTCAGCAAACTAGCAGAGGAATACCAAGGCAAATTTATTCTGGCGAAACTCAATACCGAGGAACAGCAGGAAATTGCGGCACAGTTTGGCATTCGCAGCATTCCGACTGTTAAATTATTCAAAGATGGTGCTCAAGTGGATGAGTTTGCCGGCGCGCTGCCAGAAAATGATATTCGCACCTTCTTGGATAAGCACATCCCTCGTGAAACCAACTCTGTCCTTCCGCAAGCCGAACATATGATGGCGATGGGGCAATTTTCAGACGCACTTGAACTGCTCGCGCCAGCTCAAGCTGCCGATCCAAACAATTACTTGATCCTAATCGCGATGGCAAAAGCACATGCTGCGCTTGGCAATTTGGATGCTGCAAAATTTGCCGTTGATGCCCTACCCGAAGATCAACAAAGCTCACCTGAGATCAGCAAGATCCGTGGTCAGCTTCACTTTGCCGAACTCGCACCGGATCCGGCCAGCATCACAGCTGCAGAAGCTGCGCTGGAAAAAGATGCCAACGATCATCCGTCTCGTTACACCCTTGCGCTTCGCGATATCACTCAAGGGCAGATTGAATCTGCAATTCAGCAATTGCTTGGCATCATGATGCGCGAGCTGAACTGGAATGATGATGCCGCACGTAAAACACTCATCCAATTACTCGATATGCTCGGAGACGATCCCATCGTTAATCAAGCACGTCGCCAAATGTTTAACCTCATGCACTAGGAACACTCATGACACCAGAACAACAAATGCAAATGGAAGCGCTCGCATGGCGCAAGCTCGTTTCTCACTTTCAAAAGCGTAAAGATGTGCAAAACATTGACCTGATGAACATGGCCGGCTTCTGCCGTAACTGCATGTCGAAATGGCTAATGGGTGGCGCGAAAGATGTCGGCATCGAAATGGATTACGACCAAGCGCGAGAGATTGTGTACGGCATGACTTACGATGAATGGAAGAACAACCACCAAGAAAAAGCCACGCAAGAGCAGCTTGATAAATACAACGCACTAAAGCCAGATCAAATTACTGAATAAGGCTCGAGTGTCAGCACACGGATGTGCTCTTGCTCCACCTGCCAACGCACATTCCAAGCACCTAACGCAGTGCCATACACCTGATCATCGGCCTTCTCTTTTTTATACGCAGGTCGTGGATCAAACCCCAATGTTTGCTCGATTAATTGCTTTAAAGCATCTCCATCTGGCAATTGTTGTAACTGCTGATGAGCATTTTCATCAAACACAACCGCTATCTTAGTTGGGGCGCCCTCAGCAAAACCACTGGCCGCATCAGAAACTGCGTCGACATACGGCACATATGGTTTGATATCAATAATGGGGGTGTCATTCACGAGATCTAGACCACTGACCGAAATTTCACCATGCTGCTTATCTATCGATTCGATCTTCAACACCGATAGCCCTAAATTATTCGGTCGAAAGGGCGAGCGACTGGCAAACACACCGATATTGGCATTACCCCCTAAACGCGGCGGCCTCACCGACAGCTTGGCCTGACCATCACAACGATCAAACACAAAGATCACCCAAAGATGGGAAAAGCCCTCAAGACCTTCTAACGCTTCAGCTTTTGCATAGTCAGGAGATAAACACAACTTACCCAAAGCCGCCTTAACTAAACCAGGTTGACGTGGCGTACCAAATTTTTCAGCATAAGGAGACTCCACCCTACCGATTGGATGGATCACATAAGAATCTTTCGGTGATTGCTTTGACATAACGACATGATACCGACGTCAAACAAAAGCGCGAGATCAATCGCGTCTTAACTCATCCTTAACCGCAATGGGTGTTGGGAAACGCGCAACTACGAGATAAGACGAGATCAAGAAGGTCATCAACGTTGCCAGTTGCACCATATAAGATGCTTTAGCACTGAGTGCGCCCACCTCGACAGCCAGAACAACCACAAGCAAAGAGAACTCACTCATCTGACCCAAACGATATCCAACCTCATGGGAGCGCTTTTCAGACTCACCGATACCTAGAAGCAACTTCTTAAAGATCCATGGCTTTAACAGCATCAAACCAACTGCCAATAAGGCCGCAGGTAAAAGAACATCGTCAATCTGTGACAAATCAAACCCGGCGCCCAACGAGAAGAAGAAGAGCACCAAGAAGAAGTCACGCAACGGCTTTAGGCTCTCTGCAATAAACAGCGCGATGGGGCTACTCGCCAAGGTGATACCTGCAATAAAGGCGCCGATCTCAGCAGACAAACCAAATAACATCGCTAATTCGGCGATACCGAGACACCAACCGATGGCTAATAAGAAGACGTATTCCTGAATGCGATCAAAGCGGGCAATCAAAAATAGCAAGATGTATCGGTTAGCAAGCCACACCACACCCATCAATGCCGGCAACATAACCAGTGGTTTAAGAAATGCCACCAAAGAAACATCGCCCGCCCCCACGCTTTGCACCAAGATCAACAAGAAAATCGCGATCAAGTCCTGCAACAGTAAAATACTGATGATCACCTCACCGCTTCGCTGATGATGTAGAACCGTGGTTGGCAGCAGCTTCAGGCCAATAATTGTGCTTGAGAAAGTCGCAGCACCACCAACCAGTAATGATTCTGCAACACTAAACCCAAAGGCCATTGCTATGGCAAAACCAAAGGCAGCAAAAGAAAAACTACTCCATACAGTGACCCATGTAGTCTTACGCACCATATGAAAAAGCTCTTGAGGCTGAAGATTCAAACCCAACAAGAACAACAAAAAGATAATGCCAAACTCTGCGGTATCACGGACCAACTCCGCATCGGAAACCAACTCCAAACCCCAAGGACCTAGCAAGGCGCCGAGGAAGATATAAGCCACTAACAAAGATTGCCG
>VMDJ01000172.1 GCA_008080925.1 Gammaproteobacteria bacterium | reverse complement strand
TCGTTTTAATCAAGCAACGCGATTATGGTAGCGCGCTCGGTAAATGACACGTCGTTGTGACGGATCATCTGAATCGGTAAAGCTGGAGCGATTATGCAGCACGTTATTGCTGATAATGCCTTGACCTTGCTCAAGGGTTAAATGCAAGATGTGGTCATCGTCGCTATTTAACAAGTCCAAGATGGCAGATGCTGCAGCTTGTGTGTTTTCATCATCTTTCCACTGCACATTTCGTTGACGGGCCGAGTAACGCATGTGAAGCGAGTGTCCGTCGGAGTTGATACTGAAAACAGGACCCACGGAATCGCCGCGTATGACGTTGCCCCCTTCAACATTGCTGGGGATGGTAAAGGCATCGCTGGCCATTAATGCCGCGATCCACTCGGGGTTTTGGTCACGCAACTTAATATAAATCAGCTCGTGATCAATCAGTCCGTTAATGCCGCCTTCAATTGCTGGGTGACCGCAATACAGTAACCAGCCGTGTATCTGCTGATTTGGCATGTTGTAGTAGCCATCGGTATGCCAGCCGAGGGGGCGGTTGGTATAAGGAATGTAGACGTTATCGGTTGAGGTTTCCTTAACGCGGATCTCGGTTATGCCTGAATCTTCTGCGCAGAGGTTGTTGTCGATATCGTTAAGTCCTAGTGCCAGTCCAAGCTGATGAATGGCTATTTCGGCATGCTTAGGGGTGTGGTCGAAGCTAAAAAGTGAAAAATTTTGTTCACGACAGTTCTTTTTTAACGCTTCTACTTGCGACCCCTTGAGGGATAAAGGGTTAAGGGTCACCTCAGGCGCCATTTGAGCACTCTTTAGTTTTTGCTCACGCCATCGCGCGTAGGCGTCTGAATTGTCGAGAGAAAAGGGGCTGTTCGAGGTCATATTGCCTTCCATGCGGCCATTAGCATTTCTAATAGTACGAGTTGACGATACTTGAATGTGACACTAGTATCCCCACCCACTATTGGTTTATTCGTATGGTCTAACATACTGATAAAAAAGACAATCTCTTTTTATATCAATTAGTTAGATAAATACGAATGGCTCTGAGGCTGCAAAAGTATCTCTTAAGGGATAGTAATTTGTAAGCGATATCTCCCGTTGGTGGAGTATGTGAGAATTGCAAAAGACTCTAATATTCGTCGCCATTGGTAGAAGTCCAAGCTCTGGCTCGGGCTGCTGGGGGGAGCCCGCTACCGAGTCAAAGAGCACAGATTTTGCTGCACGGATAACCCGGGCCGCGAATGTAAATTTTAAAGCTAAGAACGATTAGTCAGGAGAGAAAGCGACATGGCAATCGATAAGTACGCAACACCCATGCTAGACCAATTGGAATCAGGCCCGTGGCCTAGTTTCATTACCGGTATCAAGCGCCTGCGTGACGAACACCCAGACGAGGGTATCAACAAGGTAACTAACTCATTGCTGGGTCAGTTGGAGCACTCATACGAAACCCGTAAGGGTTACTGGAAAGGCGGCACTGTATCTGTATACGGTTACGGCGGCGGTATCATTCCTCGCTTCTCTGAAGTAGGTCACGCTTTCCCTGAGTCGAAAGAATTCCACACCTTGCGTGTTCAACCACCTGCAGGTAACCACTACTCAACCGCTATGCTTCGCCAAATGGCTGACAGCTGGGAAAAGTACGGTTCAGGTTTGGTAACTTTCCACGGTCAGACCGGTAACATCATGTTCATCGGTACCGACACTAAGCGCACTCAGCACTTCTTTGACGAGATCAACGACTACGGTTGGGACCTCGGTGGTGCGGGCCCTTGTGTACGTACTGCGATGTCTTGTGTTGGTGCAGCACGTTGTGAAATGTCTTGTACTAACGAGCAGAAAGCTCACCGTTTGTTGGTGAACAACTTCACTGACGACGTTCACCGTCCAGCGTTGCCATACAAATTCAAGTTCAAGGTTTCAGGTTGTCCTAACGACTGTCAAAACGCGGTAGAGCGTGCTGACTTCGCTGTGATCGGTACTTGGCGTGATGACATGAAAGTCAACCAAGATGAAGTTAAGAACTACATCGCTGACAAAGGTCGCCAGTACTACATTGATAACGTTGTGACTCGTTGTCCTACTAACGCTGTTTCTTTGAATGACGATGACACTATCGCAATCAACAACCGTGACTGTGTACGTTGTATGCACTGTCTGAACGTAATGCCTAAAGCGTTGCAGGTTGGTGATGATAAAGGTGTAACCATCCTTATTGGTGGTAAGCGTACGCTGAAGATCGGTGACTTGATGGGTACCGTAGTTGTTCCATTCAAGAAGCTTGAAACTGAAGACGATTGGGAATCACTCGTAGAGTTGGCTGAAGAAATCATTGATTTCTGGGCTGAGAACGCACTCGAGCACGAGCGCTGCGGTGAGATGATCGAGCGTATCGGTTTGGTTAACTTCCTTGAAGGTATCGGCGTTGAAGTTGATCCAAACATGGTTAACCACCCACGTGAGTGTTCATACGTACGTATGGATGGCTGGGACGACGAAGCTGTTAAGTGGTTTGATCGTCAAGCTGAAGCTTCTTAATCAAGCTTTAACCCACTCTTTATTTAGTATTTGTCGCGCGGCATAGCGCCGCGCGGTCAGAACATTTACCCGGTTTTTGGAGGTAAAAATGGCAAAAGAAATGCGTGAACCGATTGAGACAGGCTGTCCTGATCCGTTCCAGTATATGCACCCATCTATGCGTCGTAACTTTGGTCAGTGGGCTTATCACGAGCATCCAGCACCAGGCGTTCTGCTACACGTAGCGAAGAACGGCGATAAGCTTTGGACTATCAAAGCGGGTACCCAGCGTATCCTTGACGTTTTCACTCTGCGTAATCTTTGTGATATCGCTGATGAATACTCAGATGGCCATATCCGTTTCACTATTCGTTCTAACCCAGAGTTCTTCGTAACTGATGAGTCTCGTGTTCAGCCATTGGTTGATAAGTTAGAAGCTGAAGGTTTCCCTGTTGGTGGTACTCAGAACTCTGTAACTACTTTGTCACACACTCAAGGTTGGTTGCACTGTGACATCCCTGGTACTGACGCATCAGGTGTTGTTAAGTCAATGATGGACGAGTTGATTGATGAGTTCCGTAAGGCTGATATGCCTAACCGTGTTCACATCACAACTTCATGCTGTCAGATCAACTGTGGTGGTCAAGGCGACATCGCGATCAACGTTCAACACACTAAGCCACCTAAGATCAATCACGATCTCGTAGCTAACGTTTGTGAGCGTCCATCAGTTGTTGCACGTTGTCCTGTTGCTGCGATTCGTCCTGCAATGGTTAACGGTAAGCCTTCATTGGAAGTTGATGAGAAGAAGTGTATCTGTTGTGGTGCATGTTTCCCTCCTTGTCCTCCAATGCAGATCAACGATGCTGAGCACTCTAAGTTGTCTATTTGGGTTGGTGGTAACCACTCAAACGCACGTGGCAAGCCTACGTTCCAGAAGTTGGTTGCATCAGGTATTCCTAACAACCCACCTCGCTGGCCAGAAGCTACCGCTATCGTTAAGCGTATCTTGAAGGCTTACAAAGAAGGCGCGAAAGACTGGGAGCGTATCAACGAGTGGGTTGAGCGTATCGGTTGGCCTCGTTTCTTCGAAGAAGTTGAACTGCCATTCACCAAGTATCACATCGATAACTGGCGTGGCGCTCGTAAGAGCTTGAACTCTTCTACTTACATCCGCTTCTAAGCGGTCTGTAAAGACGAGGTAGTTGCAGTATGAAACTGTCAGTACAGATTAACGAAGGTCCTTATCAGCACCAAGCGACTGATACTGCGTACCACTTCACCAAAGCTGCTTTGGAGAATGGTCACGAAGTAATGCGTGTCTTCTTCTACCACGATGGTGTGTTGAACGGCACTCGCTTGACGACTCCACCACAAGACGATCGTCACATTGTGAATCGTTGGGTTGAGTTGGCTGAGAAGTACAACCTAGATCTCGTTCTCTGCGTAGCTGCGGCACAACGCCGCGGCCTCGTGGATGACGGCGAAGCTGAGCGTAATAAAAAGAACGCAACCAATATCCAAGAGCCTTTCCGCATCTCGGGTTTGGGTCAGCTTATTGAAGCCGCTATCCAGAGCGATCGTTTGGTTGTCTTTGGCGATTAAGGAGAAATACGATGTCTGATATTAAGAAGTTTATGTATCTGAACCGTCGTGCTCCTTACGGCACCATCTATGCATGGGAATCGCTGGAGGTTGTACTGATCGGTGCGGCATTCGACCAAGAAGTTAGTCTAATGTTCGCAGATGACGGTGTTTACCAGCTGGTTAAGGGCTGTGATACATCTGAATCTGACATGAAGAACTTCATGCCTACGTATCGTACTTTAGGTGATTACGGCGTGCGTTATATGTACGTTGATCAAGCATCACTTGAGGCGCGTGGCCTTACCGCTGATGACCTTATCGAGGTTGCATGGGAAGACTGGGAAACTGAAGAAGAAGTCGACAACATTGTTGAGGTTGTTGACTCTGCGAAAGTAACCGAGTTGATGGCTGAATCTGACGTAGTGTTTAGCTTCTAAGGGTACGAACATGGCTGATTTATTCACTGTTAACAAGTCACCGTTTGAAAAGAACTCACTTGAAAATGCAATTAAATTTTCAACTGAGGGTGCGTCTATTCTTCTTATTGAAGATGGCGTTTACGGTGCATCAAAAGGCACTGCGTGTGAATCAATGATCACAGGCGCTGCGGGTAAGAAATTCTACGCACTCAAGTCTGACTTGAAGGCGCGTGGCATCGCTGACGATCGTTTGATCGATGGTGTTGAGGTTGTTGATTACGCGGGTTTCGTTGAGCTGGTTTGTTCCACTGACAAAACTCAAGCTTGGCTGTAATCCCTGCCTGTATTTAACGAAACTACTTAATTAAGGAGATAGCTATGTCAGATACTATCAATGTAGACGGTAAAGAGTTTGCAGTAGACGAAGAAGGCTACTTGGCAAACATCAATGATTGGGTGCCAGGTGTTGCTGACGTAATGTCTAAGCAAGACGAGCTCGAGCTAACTGACGAGCACTGGGACATCATCAAGTTCTTGCGTGAGTACTATGAAGAGTACCAAATCGCTCCAGCAATCCGCGTTTTGACCAAAGCGGTAGCAAAGAACTTGGGTAAAGACAAAGGTAACTCAAAGTACCTTTACGGTCTGTTCCCATACGGTCCTGGTAAGCAAGCTTGTCGTTACGCTGGTCTGCCAAAGCCTACCGGCTGCGTATAAGTTACGCTCCCAAAGCTGCGGAGCTTTGCTCCGCAGCTTTACCTAACCCTTATCTTTTAGGCTGAAAGAGGTTTTCGGAAACATGTCGTTTCTGACTATCGCATTTGTTGCGTTGTTTTATATCGCTACCTTGATTTTGGTGGTCGGTTTAGCGCGTCGTATCCGTTTATACTGGAAAACGCCTGCGCCTTTGAAAATCCCAACAACACCAGCGCCAACCACTCAATCGGGTGTTGCGTTGCGTATGTTCCGTGAGGTTGTGTTTTTCGAAAGCCTTTTCAAGTCAACCAAGTGGACTTGGTTGTTTGGTTGGGTATTTCACATGGCGCTTTTCGCTGTGTTGTTCCGCCACTTACGTTATTTCCAGGAGCCAGTATGGGCGCCGGTTGCGTTTGTGTCGCCACTATTTAAATACTTAGCGTTCGCTATGGTGATTGGCTTGTTGGGTCTGTTGGCTCGCCGCATGCTAGTCGATCGCGTGCGCTACATTACTGCGCCATCTGACATTTTGATGTTGTTGCTGTTGTTGGGTATCGGTGTGACCGGTGCGTTAACAACCTTTGTTGCACATACAGATGTCGTTGCAGTGAAGTCATTCTTCCGTCATTTAATGACCTTCAATTTTGAAACCATGCCAAACGTGCCTACTGATCCTTTGATGGTGGTCCATTTATTGTTGGTTGGTGTCTTGATGATCATTTTCCCGATTTCTAAGTTGTTACATGCGCCGGGCGTTTTCTTCAGTCCTTCGCGTAACCAAGTGGATAACCCTCGAGAGCAACGTCATGTCTCGGATTGGGCTAAGAAGCTGGAAAACTAAGTAAAGGTTATTGCAAGCATGGCAAAAGCAGAATTTGAAGTTCCAGAGTTAACCGAGTACACCGAAGTTCCTAAGCTTGAAGTCGGCGCGATGGCTCATGCGAAGTCATTTGTTGCGGCTCCAGAGTTCCAGCAGGCGCTTAACTTTAAAGGTGAGCTGCAAGACGGTTGGGAACAAGAAGTTATCGATCACATGGGTGACCTGCTCGGTAAGTACCGTTCGCTACAGGTTTACTTAGACTCATGTGTTAAGTGTGGTGCTTGTACTGATAAGTGTCATTACTACTTGGGCACTAAAGATCCAAAGAACATGCCAGTGGCGCGTCAGGATCTTTTACGTAAGGTTTACCGTCGTTACTTTACCTTTGCGGGTAAGTATTTCCCTAAGTTGGTTGGTGCAACCGATCTAACGCGTGAAGTATTGGACGATTGGTACAGCTACTTCCACCAGTGTTCACAATGTCGTCGTTGTTCAGTGTTCTGCCCATATGGCATCGATACCGCTGAAATCTCTATGGCGGCACGCGAGATCATGGACCGCATTGGTCTGGGTCAAAAATACTGTAACGAAATCATCGGTAAGGTATTCCGTATTGGTAACAACTTAGGTCTTCCTGGTCCTGCGTTGGAAGATACCTTGGAAGGTCTTGAAGAAGACGTCTTTGACGAAACCGGTGTTGAAGTTAAATACCCAATCGATCAGAAGGGTGCAGAGATTCTGTTGGTGACTCCATCAGCTGACTTCTTTGCAGAGCCACACGTTGATGGCTTGATCGGTTACGGCAAAGTTTTCCACGAGGCAGGTGTTTCTTGGACTTTGAGTTCTAAAGCATCTGAAGCAGCTAACTTCGGTATGTTCATCGGTTCATACGAGAACATGCGTCGCATCTCAATGCGTATTCGCGAAGCAGCGCTTGAGTTAGGCGTTAAGCGCATCGTGTTTGGTGAGTGTGGTCACGCGTGGCGTGTTGCATACAGTTTCCTGAACACCTTGGCTGGTCCGTTCGACTTCTTGGATCCAAAATATCCAGTACCTCAGCATATCCTTGAGTTCACTTGGGGTGAGATGCAGAAAGGTACCTTAAATATCGATAAGTCACTTAATGACGACTTGGTATTGACCTATCACGACTCATGTAACGTTGCGCGTGGTTCGCGTATGGGTACAGAGCCTGGTGGTCAGTTCACCATTCCTCGCAATGTAATTAAAGCGGTATGTAACAACTTTGTGGACATGGCCCCTGAGACCATCCACGAGAAGACTTTCTGCTGCGGTGGCGGTGGTGGTCTATTGACTGACGACTTGATGGAACTCCGTGTGAAAGGCGCTAAGCCTCGTATGGATGCTCTACAAAATGTTATCGAAGAGCATGGCGTTACCAATATGGCAGCGATCTGTGCGATTTGTAAGGCGCAATTCACTAAGGTGTTGCCTTACTACGGTATGGGTATGGACATGATCATGAGTGTGCACCAGTTGGTGTCCAACGCGATCATCTTGACCGGCCAAGTTACCGAAGACGATGACGACGAATCAGCTGAAGATGCTGCGTAACGCAGACGCTTTAGCAAAATAACTAAACATAAATTCGAACCGACAGGTTCATGGCTTAGAGGTAAGGAGCTTTACGATGGCTACTCCTAATGACGAAATGACAAATCTCACTTGGCGCCGCTTTGAAGACGGTAACGACGATTGGGGTGGTTGGACTAACAAGATTTTTGTCGCTGACGAATCTTATAAGTGCCCAACTTACATTCACAAAACTCCACCTTGCCAAGGTTCTTGTCCTTCTGGTGA
>VMDJ01000157.1 GCA_008080925.1 Gammaproteobacteria bacterium | reverse complement strand
ACTGATCAGCTAATGAGGATAAGTATATAAGTATTTTCTAATATGTCAATACTTATTTCACAAAAAGTGTCTTTTTTTAGCTCTTACCTTATATAGAGGGCACAAAAAAGCCGGCTCGAGGCCGGCTTTTCGGGCGTCAAGGCTGATTAGAGCTCGAATTTCTCGAGTTTCTGCTCAACTGAAATACCTTTCATGGTCACGTACTTTGGCATGCCATTCTCATAAGGAGGGTAAGCCTCACCTTGGATCAGTGGGTAGAGGTATTCCTTACATTTATCGGTAATGCCGTAGCCATCATCGCTGATGAAGTCCATTGGCATCATCTTCTCGACGTTTGCGACCTCTGAAAGTGGTGCTTCGCCGATGCTCCATTTGTATGGAGATGATGATTCACGCACAACGGTTGGCATGATTGAGTTTTTACCTTCCAAGGCTTTCTCAACGGCTGCCTTACCGAGAGCATACGCTTGCTCAACGTCTGACTCAGACGCTAGGTGACGCGCTGCGCGCTGAAGGTAGTCTGCAACAGCCCAGTGGAACTTATAGCCCAACGCTTCTTTGATCATGTTGGCAACAACTGGGGCTGCGCCACCGAGTTGTGCGTGACCAAATGAGTCGCGAGTGCCTTGCTCAGCAAGGAAAGTACCGTCAGGCCAGTGACAGCCTTCTGAAACCACGATGGTGCAGAAGTCGTGTTCTTTTACTTTTGCGTCAACCGCTGCCAAGAACTTGTCTTTGTCGAACTCAACTTCAGGGAAGAGGGTTAAAACAGGAATATTGTGGTCTTCTACCAATGCACCTGCTGCTGCAATCCAGCCTGCGTGACGACCCATAACCTCGATAACGAAGATCTTGGTTGAGGTTGCCGCCATTGAGCGAACGTCGAAGCTCGCCTCTAGCGTAGAGACTGCAATGTACTTGGCGACTGAACCGAAGCCTGGGCAGTTATCGGTGATGGGTAGGTCGTTATCCACGGTTTTTGGTACGTGGATCGCTTGTACTGGGTAGCCCATCTTTTCAGAGAGCTGAGAGACTTTAAAACAAGTGTCAGCTGAGTCGCCGCCACCGTTATAGAAGAAGTAGCCGATATTGTGCGCTTTGAAGACTTCGATCAGGCGCTCGTATTCGCGTTTGTTATCTTCAAGGCTTTTCAGCTTGAAACGGCATGAGCCAAAACCGCCAGATGGGGTATTTTTCAACGCTGCAATGTCTTCTGCAGATTCGAGATCGGTATCGATCAAATCTTCGGTCAAAGCACCAATGATGCCGTTTCGACCAGCGAAAACTTTGCCAATTTTATCTTTATGCTGACGCGCTGTTTCGATTACACCGGCTGCAGATGCATTGATCACCGAAGTGACACCACCAGATTGCGCGTAAAATGCGTTTTTTGTCGTCATTGTTCCTCCTGCTGACGGCTAATGACCTAAACGTACGCTGAAATCTGAAATGGCGCTATCGAAGGTTTGAATGCCCTTATATATAGAAAGACTAATAAAGTGAATTTGGTTAAGAAATCGGCGCTGAAGAATGAGAAATACCAATAAAATCAAATAAAATCAGACGCTTCGTTGACAATATCGGTGTATTTACAGTAGTTTGTGCGCTGAAAATTTTCCCGATGTCGCCTAATGTCGACATCTTTGTATAAAAAATAGCCAGTTGTATCGGCTTGTTAGAGCATAACAGCTCAGACTCAACAATTACCTGAGAGCGCCATGCGTATTGTTTTATTAGGCCCCCAGGGTTCCGGAAAAGCGGAACTCGCTCAAAAAATCGCAAAAGAATACAAAATCCCAGTGATCACTCAGCACAGCGTCGTAGATACGGCAGCGGCTGAAGATAGCGAATTGGGTAAGTTGGCTCGTGAAGCACGGGATTCCAGCCGGGTTTCTGAGGATCTTTTGACCGCTTTACTGCGTGTTCAGTTGCCAAAGATGGACCTGAAAAAGGGTTACATCATTGTTGATATGCCTAGAAGCGTGGGTCAGGCAGACAATATCGATCAAGTCGTTAATGAATTAGGTCGCCCAGTGGATTTGGCGATCAAGCTGCACGTCGACACTGACGATCTTATGGAACGCTTGGTGGGTCATGTTCAGTGTGATAAGTGCGGAACCAGCTACAACATCTATGTGAATCCACCGATGATGAAAGGTGTGTGTGATGTGTGTGGTGCGCGTTGTACCCAGCGCCCTGGTGATTACGAAGAGAACATCAGTAACCGTATCCGTTTGTACGATATGGCGATGGTGCCGCTACTCGATTTCTATGAGAAGGCAGAAAAACTTTCTACCTTTGATGCCACTATCGGTGGCGAGAATTTGTGGTCTCGCGTTAAGAAAGTCATCGACGCAACACCAAGCCCAGAGATTGAGGTGGTGAAGGTCGAAGAGGCTGCACCTGATGAGCTAGCAGCTTTGGAAGCGGCGATTAGTGAGGCGGCGGAACAACCTGCTAAAGGCGCTAAGAAAAAAGCTGCAAAGAAAGTCGTTAAAAAGGCTGCGGCAAAGAAAGAGCCTACCAAGAAAGCTGAGCCTAAGAAGGCGGCTAAGAAAGTCGCGAAGAAGGTTGCAAAGAAAGCTGCTGCCAAGAAAGCTGCTGCCAAGAAAGTGGCTAAAAAAGCGGCACCAAAAAAGGCCGCAAAGAAAGTGACTAAGAAGGTGGCGAAAAAAGTCACCAAAAAAGCAGCGCCTAAAAAAGTTGCTAAGAAAGTGACAAAGAAGGTAGTTAAAAAGGTGACAAAGAAAGTCGCCAAAAAAGTGACAAAAAAAGCAGCACAGAAAAAGCCCGTAAAAAAAGTCGCGAAGAAGGTGGCTAAGAAGGTCGCCAAGAAAACGGCGAAAAAGAAAGCCGCTAAAAAGCGTTAATAAAAAAGGCCGCAATCGCGGCCTTTTTTATGTGCTCAACCTTTGCCGATGAGCTCTATCTGATAGCCATCAGGGTCTTCAACAAAAGCGATGATCCGCGTACCTGCGTTCATAGGGCCTGCATCTCGAATGATCTTTCCGCCTTTTGCTTTGATTTGGGCTGTGGCTTCGTAAACATCATCGACTTCAAGTGCAATATGCCCAAAGCCTGTACCCATATCGTAGCTTTCGACGCCCCAGTTATAGGTCAGCTCGAGCGCAGCTTGTTCACTCTCATCACCGTAACCTAAAAAGGCATTGGTGAATTCACCTTTCGGATAGTCTTTTTGACGTAGCAGTTTCATGCCCATGATCTCGGTATAAAACGCAATCGAGCGTTCAAGGTTGCCAGAACGAATCATGGTATGAAGGATGCGCATATCAGTTACCTGCCACGGTCATTTGTTTGATCAACCAAGAGCCAGTGTTATAGCTGCTTGGAATGTCGTTGTCGGTAGCCACGGCTTCAAGGTCTTGAAACATTTGTTGAAGATTGCCAGCGACGGTGATTTCTTCGACGGGATAGGCGATCTCGCCGTTTTCAACCCAAAAGCCAGCTGCGCCTCGTGAGTAATCACCGGTAACTGTGTTGCTGCCTTGGCCCATCAGTTCGGTGATGTAGAGACCAGTTCCCATCTCTTTGAGTAATGCTTCGCGCGACTGACCTGTGCTTTGAATCATCGGATTACGTACGCCCCCGGCATGACCGGTAGTCGTCATCTTGAGCTTGCGCGCACTGTAGCTATCCAAAAGGTAGGTGGTTAAGTGACCTGCATCGATTAATTTTTTATCGGTTGTTGCCACGCCTTCGTTATCGAAGGGGGCGCTACCGAGTGCTTGCAACAGGTGAGGTTGTTCAGCAATGTTGACCCAATCAGGAAAAAGCTGCTCATTCAGCTTGCCGCCTAAGAAACTTGCATCGCGATAAATGGCTGAACCACGCATGGCACCAAACAAGCCGCGCATCAGACCACCTGCCATCTCTGCGCTAAACACTACAGGGCATTTCGTGGTTTTAATCTTGCGACTGTTTAATCGAGCGATTGCACGTTCAGCGGCTTTTAAGCCAACGCTCTCGGGGCTATCTAATTTATTGGCTAGACGACTTGAGCTATACCAGTAGTCGCGCTGCATTTGATCACCAGTGCCGGCAATCACCGAGCAACTTAAGCTATGACGCGTAGCAGGGTAGCCGCCGACAAAGCCATGACTATTCGCATACACATAAGCGGTTGCTTGGGTGTGTGTGCTAGCCCCTTCGGAATTGCTGATGCGTCCATCTGCTTCTCGAGCTGCGGCCTCGCAACGTAAAGCAATCTCAGCCGCTTCATCTGCGCTGACATCCCAATGGTGATTGAGATCAAGATCAGGAATTGATGATGCCATCTTGTCAGCGTCGGCGAGTCCCGCTGCGGGATCCTCTGAGGTGTACTTTGCAATACGACAGGCTGCTTCAACCGTTTCTTTGATTGCATTGGGTGTCAGGTCAGTGGTGCTAGCTGAACCTTTACGCTGACCAAAATATACGGTGACACCCAAGCCGTGATCACTGGTGCGCTCAATTGTTTCGATCTCGCCGAGACGAACACCAACATCTAATCCGCTTTGCGCATGCACGGCAGCTTCAGCTTGTGACGCACCCTGTTGTTTTGCTTCATCGAGTAAATTGGCAACAACGTTTTGTAAACTTTCTAAAGAATGACTCATGCCGCGGTACCACCGACAGTCATTTGATCAATCTTCAATGTTGGTTGACCGACACCAACTGGCACGCTTTGACCTTCTTTACCGCAGACGCCAACACCGTTGTCTAGCTTAAGGTCGTTACCCACCATGCTGATTTGGGTCATTGATTCAGGGCCGTTACCAATTAAGGTGGCGCCTTTTACAGGCTTAGTGATCTTGCCGTTTTCAATCAGATAGGCTTCGTTAGCAGAGAAAACAAACTTGCCAGAGGTGATATCAACCTGGCCGCCGCCAAAGTTAACCGCATAAAGTCCTTTATCAACGGATGCGATGATTTCATTAGGATCACTTTCACCTGCCAACATATACGTATTGGTCATGCGAGGCATGGGTAAGTGTGCATAGGATTCGCGACGACCATTGCCCGTTGTGGACATATCCATCAGTCGCGCATTCATCTTATCCTGCATATAGCCTTTCAGAATGCCGTTCTCTATGAGTACCGTGTTTTGAGAAGGCGTGCCTTCATCATCAATGCTCAATGAGCCGCGACGCCCATCCATCGTGCCGTCATCTACAACTGTGACTAACGGCGAGGCGACTTGCTCACCGATACGACCTGAGAACGCAGAGGTTCCTTTACGATTAAAGTCACCTTCGAGACCATGACCTACCGCTTCGTGTAGTAATACACCGGGCCATCCTGGGCCGAGTACGACAGGCAACATGCCCGCTGGCGCATCGACAGCTTCAAGATTCACCAAGGCTTGGCGTACGGCTTCTTTAGCATAGGTTTCGGCTTTGTCTTCATTTAAGAAGAACTCGAGTGAGGTGCGAGCACCGCCACCACAACTTGCTTGTTCACGACGACCGTTTTGTTCAACGATCACACTGACATTCATCCGCACTAAAGGACGTACATCACCGGCCATCTCGCCTTGCTCGTTAATCACTAGGATGGTGTCATGTGCCGCAACCATGCTCACCGTGACCTGCTTAACGCGAGGATCTTGGGCACGTGCTAAAGCATCGAGCTTTTTCATCAGGTCAAGCTTTTGCGACTCACTTAGAGTGTCGAGCGGATTGATCGCAGGGTAGAGCGCTTTCGCATTACGCTGAGATTTCAGACCAAAGTGACTGTCTTGTTGGTGATGCGCAATAGCACGTGCTGCACTGGCAGCATCTAAAAGTGCATTGGTTGATAGTTCATCGGTATACGCAAACCCGGTTTTCTCACCACTGATCGCACGCAAGCCTGCGCCTTGTTCAATGTTGTGGTTACCTTCTTTGATGATGCCATCATCAAGAATCCAAGACTCAAGACGCGAGTACTGAAAGTACAAATCAGCCGCATCGATTTGGCGGCTGAGTAAGCGGTCCATCACTTTGTTGATGGCTGAGTCATTAAGCCCGGGTTTGTCGAGCAGGGTGGCTTTCGCCAGATCTAAAGGTGTTGTCATAGTGGATTGCGTTTAATTGCACTTTAATTGACGATGCTGCAGACAAGGGAAGTTGCGGCGCGTATTGGTTTGGAAATCATGATTGATATTACCGATTGCAAAACCATTGCCTTTGTCACGCTTATCTAAAACGCTACCCCATGGGTCAACAATCATGCTGTGGCCATGTGTTTCACGACCTTTGACGTGGAAGCCACCCTGGTCACCAGCAATGACATAAGCCAAATTCTCAATTGCGCGGGCACGCACAAGAGTTTCCCAGTGTGCACGCCCTGTGACGGCAGTAAAAGCCGCAGGTAGTGCAATCACCTCTGCACCTTTGTCGATCATCGCGCGGAATAACTCAGGAAAGCGTAAGTCATAACATACCGCAACACCGAGCTTACCCACAGGTGAGTCGATGACAGTGACACTGTCACCTGGTTCGATGGTGTTTGATTCGTTAAAGGTTTCCGCAGACTCGACAATGTTCACATCAAACAGGTGACGCTTGTCGTAGCGGCCGACTTCTTGCCCGCGATCATTAAAGACCAAGCTCGATGCGCGCCACTTGGATTGATCATCACCTTCTAAAGGAATGGTGCCGCCAACGATCCAAATGCCAAGTCGTGCGGCTACGCGCGACAAAAATTGTTGCAGCGGGCCATCACCTTGAGTTTCACGAAACGGTAAGACGTCTTTACACGAGTTACCAAGAAAGGCGAAAGACTCTGGCAGCACGGCGAGCTTGGCGCCTTGTTGGGCAGCCTCTTCCAGCATTTTCTCGGTCGCAAGAAGGTTTGCATTGATATTGGTCCCTGAGGCTAGTTGGATAGCCGCAACCTTTGTCATGCCGTAGCTCATGAAGTTTGTCGCCTTATCAAATCGAGTTTTTCAATATGTTAACGAATGCGCACTCAGCTGTCTGAGTTAATGCACATTTATTTGGCATCGTCGCCTTTCAGGTTTTTAAGCGTACGTTGGAAGATGTTTTTGCGGTCTTCTGTAGGCTTCACCATGTCCTTCTGTTGGTCAGTCGCTTTCTTGCTTTCTTTGCCCGTTAGCGCATTGAATAAGCGAGAGAAGGCCCCGCTGGTATCAAGTGCTGAAAGCTGAGGGTCATCCCAAGCGCCGGTAACCTCATAGTCGAAACGGTAAGCGCGATTGATGCGATCTCCCAAAACTTGTTGCGCGAGGAAAGTCGCAACGCCAGTGACAGGGCCGCCAACAGCAGAAGCGGCAATCGGTAAAAGAGTGTCTAGATCCGGTGTGACGTTAACGCGCAGATCAAAGTCTTCTGCTGATAATCCAATACGACCACCGAGGTCAATCACGCCCGTTGCACCTTGCATGTGAAAGTTTGAGGTCGCTGCCTGACCTAAACCAATACCAAAATCGGCACTGATATAGTCATAGCTATAACCTTTTTTCAGCACATCGCCGAAGTCGAGTCTTAGGCGCTTACCGATAGCATCTAGGTTCAACAAGCCGAGCACACGGGTGATGCCGGGCTCTAAATCATTCAGACGACCTTTGCTGTAACGCATGGATGCGAGGCCTTCAATCGACGCCAAATGAAACTGCCCGGGGTGACCAGGCCAAGAGAGTGACGTGATCTCCACTTCGAGTGAAGACTCTGATGTGTGCTCAGCATAACCGAGCTGCTTTAGCAGCTTACCGATATCGGTGACGTTAATCTCGCCATCGATGCGTGTCAGCGGTGAGGGTGACCCCCAAACCCAGTAGCCATGAATGTCTGCGCTACCGCTTTCACCATCGATTAGAAGATGTTCGACATCTTGACCATCGATGCGTCGGGTTGAGCTCATTGAGAGCTTGCCGAGTGAAGCGTCGTTTAATTTAAAGTCGGTGATTTCTACATTAACGGTTGGTAGCGAACGT
>VMDJ01000097.1 GCA_008080925.1 Gammaproteobacteria bacterium | reverse complement strand
TTGGGTAAAGAAGCGAAAAAGGAATTTCTTCCGATTCAGCCCGGTGACGTACCCGATACCTATGCCGATGTGACCGATCTGGTAGATCAGTTTGGCTACAAGCCCGCCACGCCAGTGAAAGAGGGTATCGCTAACTTCGCAAAGTGGTTTACTGAGTACTACGGAAAGTAGTTTTTACGAAACGAACTGCCTTTTAGCGTTGATAATTGCGATTATCGAAACTTTTAGTACGTTATTGCGTACGTACGAAATTTGAGTATACTTTCCATAAATTCTGGAGAAACTCTTATGTCGACTATTTCAGTTACTGAGGCTCGTACCAATCTCTACAAGCTTATTGATGAGGCAGCTGAATCTCATCAGCCGATTACTATTAACGGGAAGCGTAACAGTGCGGTGTTAGTTGCCAAAGAAGATTGGTTCGCAGTGCAAGAAACTTTATATCTTCTTTCTGTGCCGGGCATGCGGGAGTCAATCAGAGAAGGTTTAATTGCTGATGTCACTGACTGTGATGAGGCATTGGACTGGTGAGTTGGAAAATCATCTACACCAAACAAGCTCAAAAAGATGCCAAAAAACTTAAGCAAAGTGGACTAAAAGATAAAGCCGAGTTTCTCTTGAAAATTGTGTCTGAGGATCCTCTACAAAAGCCGCCTCCAGTTGAAAAACTTCTTGGTGATTTGTCGGGGGCTTATTCTCGACGCATCAACATTCAACATCGACTTGTTTATCAGGTGTTGGTGGATGAAAAATTAGTGAAAGTATTGAGAATGTGGACTCACTACGAGTGAGTTAGTCGGGCGTCTTTGCCGTCACCGACAATGCATGTAACGCACCCGAAGTAATTTCCTCGTTAAATAACGCCATGATTGGGCGCTGACGCTGAAGTGGATTTTTACCTTCAAAGCTTGAACTGACCACGGTGACTGAAAAGTTGCAGTCAGCACCATCGGTAGTGACTTCAGCATCGGGAATAGCGTCTTTGATGCGGTTAATGATCTCTTGTGCGTCCATAGGAACCTCTGATTCTATAATGGCGTTAGTGTAGAGAACTTCGCAGGGTAGCTCTACCTTATGTGACAGGCGTGTTTAAGCTGCTGATTTTGCAAAAAATCAGCCCGAAATCCGTTTGACGCCTATGCCAATTCTCATTAAACTGCGCCGCAATTAAACGGTTTCGACTGTTTGGTTGGCCAAAATTACAGCTCTCCGCGGTTGTCGGTCTGAAGCTGGAATGGCGACGGACCCCATTTATGGGGTTTTTTTGTATTCCACGTATGGGCATTTGCCGGTACGTCACGCGGAATGGGCCTTGGGCCCATTTTTTGTTTGTCGGGAATCTATGCGATCGGTACCTGAAAATTTGATGCAGATGGCGCAAACCGTAGCCGAGGGTTTTGACCTCGAGTTATGGGGCCTTGAGCTGTTACCCAAACAGCCATCAGGCCAGTTATTGCGCGTTTATATCGAATCTGAAAAGGGTGTGGATGTATCGCAGTGCGAGAAGGTCAGTCGTCAGCTGGGTGCGGTTCTCGACGTTGAAGATCCGATCGCGGGTGATTACACCTTAGAAGTGTCGTCACCAGGCATGGATCGTCCTTTGTTTACGCAAGCGCAATTTGAGCGCAGCGTAGAGAGCGATATCCGCGTAAAGATGAAGTCCACCGCGGTGGGCCGAAAGAATTTTCGGGGTCGACTGTTGTCGGTCTCTGATAACGAGATTGTGATGCAGGTTGATAACGATCAGCACACATTAACTATTGATCAAATCGATACGGCGCGCGTAGTGCCGCAGTTTTAAGGCGTAAGCAATGAATAAAGAAATCCTGCTTGTAGTTGAAACAGTTTCGAATGAGAAGGCTGTTGAAAGAGATGTGATCTTCGGTGCGATTGAGGCGGCGTTAGCGTCAGCGACTCGCAAGAAGTCAGGCAAAGATATCGAAGTGCGTGTCGCGATTGATCGTAAGACTGGCGACTACGAGACCTTCCGTCGTTGGTTGGTGGTTGATGACTCAGAGTCACAAGCGCTTGAGAATCCATTAGCGGAAATCACCCTTGAAGCGGCACGTATCGACGAGCCAGATATTCAAGTTGACGATTACGTCGAAGAACAGATCGAATCAATCGAGTTTGGTCGTATTGCTGCGCAAACCGCTAAGCAAGTTATTGTTCAAAAAGTGCGTGAAGCTGAGCGTGCAAAGGTTGTTGAGGCCTTCCAAGACAAAGTTGGCCAGCTCATCATGGGTACGGTTAAGCGCGCTGAGCGTGGCACCGTGATTCTTGATTTGGGTGATGGCGCAGAGGCTTTGATTCCTCGCTCTGAGATGATTCCTAAAGAGATGGTACGTGTTGGTGACCGTCTACGTGGCTTATTGTTTGATATCCGTACCGATGTGCGTGGCCCACAGTTATTTGTTTCGCGTAACTCACCTGAAGTATTGATGGAGCTGTTCCGTTTGGAAGTACCAGAAATTGGTGAGGGTTCTATCGAATTACTCGGAGCAGCGCGTGACCCAGGTCTTCGCGCAAAGATTGCGGTATTGGCAAAAGATAAGCGTATCGACCCTGTGGGTGCTTGTGTGGGTATGCGTGGTTCGCGTGTTCAAGCGGTTTCAAATGAGCTTGGCGGTGAGCGTGTTGACATCATCCTGTGGGATGAGAATCCAGCGCAGTTCGTGATCAATGCGATGTCACCAGCGGATGTTGTCTCAATCATCATGGACGAAGAGAAGAACTCGATGGATATCGCGGTTAAAGATGAAAATCTTTCACAAGCGATCGGTCGTGGTGGTCAGAATGTACGCCTAGCGAGTCAATTGACCGGCTGGGAGCTCAACGTGATGAGCGAAGAGCAAGCGGAAGAGAAGAGTCAGGAAGAAGCCCAGAAGTATGTTGAGCGCTTTATGGAGCAGCTCGATGTGGATGAAGAAGTTGCATTGATTCTGGTTCAAGAAGGCTTCTCGACTATTGATGAAGTGGCTTACGTTGATATCGATGAGATGTTGGCGATTGAAGAGTTTGATGAAGAGATCGTTGAAGAGCTGCGTAACCGTGCAAACGATGCGATGTTGACGCGCGCTATCGCTAAGGAAGAGACCTTAGGTGATGGTGAGCCAGCTGAAGATCTATTAAGCATGGACGGCATGGACGATCAGTTAGCGCATCAATTGGCTGCGCGCGGTATGTGCACGATGGAAGATCTTGCAGAAGCTGCGACTGATGAGTTGATGGAAATTGCAGGTATGACCGAAGAGCGTGCAGGTGAGCTGATTATGACAGCGCGCGCACCTTGGTTTGCTGAGGAAGCTGAATAAGCGATAAGGGTAAAGACATGAGTGAAGTTACAGTCAGTCAATTAGCCTCTGATGTTGGTATTCCAGTAGATCGTTTGCTTAAGCAACTCGGTGATGCAGGTGTAGCAAAGTCGAGTGAAAGCGATGTGATCACCGAGCAGGAAAAAGTAGCACTACTGAATCACCTGCGTCGTAGTCACGGTAAAGATGAAAAGAAAGGCGATAAGAAGGTTACTTTGAAGCGCCGTTCAACCACTGAGATAAAAGTAGGCTCCGGTGGCGCATCAGGTCGCGCTGCAACACGTGGCACTAAGACGGTTAACGTCGAAGTACGTCGTAAGCGCACCATTGTTAAGAAAGATGCAGCCCCTAAAGTTGATTCTTCAGAGAAGGCGCAAGAAGAATTAGCAGCAGCTGAGCGCGCACTTGCTGAGCAGCGTGCACAACGCGAAGCGGCATCTGCGCAAGATGATGCCCGCAAGAAAGCTAACGAAGTATTGCGTGCGGAAGAAGAAGCGGCGCGTGCAAAAGCGGAAGAAGCGCGTAAAGCAGCAGAGGCGGAAGCTGAGTCACAAAAGCAAGCTGAAGCTGAAAAGAAGAAAGGCGAGGCGGATAAGGACAAGAAAGGTCCTAAGCGCATGCGTCAAGCGCCAAAAGAATCTAAAGAAGGCGGTGATGACGAAGGTCGCGGTAGCAAGAAGCACGCAGGTCATGGTCGTCGTCGTGAACTTCACGTATCCGATGAAAACCGTGGTAAGCGCCCTAAAGGTGGCCGCAAGTCAAAGCATATTGAGCAAGAGACTCAGCACGGTTTCCAAAAGCCCGTTGAAGTTAAGAAGCTCACTGTAGAAGTGCCAGAGACCATTACCGTTGCCGAATTGGCATCGCGTATGTCGATTAAATCATCAGAGATCATCAAGGTCTTGATGGGTATGGGCATGATGGTCACCATCAACCAGCCGCTTGATCAAGATACCGCGATGTTGGTTGTCGGCGAGTTGGGTCACGAGTCAGTTGAAGAGAAGAAAGTCGACGTAGAAGAGACTGTCTTGTCATTGGTTGACGAGCAGCTTGATGCCGGCGAGTTGGTGCCACGTGCACCGGTTGTCACCATCATGGGTCACGTTGACCACGGTAAGACCTCATTGCTCGACTACATTCGTAAGAGCCGTGTAACCGCAGGTGAAGCGGGTGGTATTACACAGCACATTGGTGCGTATCACGTGAATACCGATCACGGCATGATCTCGTTCCTCGACACCCCTGGCCACGCGGCGTTCTCTGCAATGCGTGCACGTGGTGCGAAAGCGACCGACATCATTATCTTGGTTGTTGCGTCGGATGACGGCGTGATGCCACAAACCAAAGAAGCGGTTCAGCACGCACGTGCGGCTGGCGTTCCGATGGTTGTTGCTATTAACAAAATGGATAAGCCTGATGCGAATCCAGATCGCGTGATGCAAGAGCTGGTCGCTGAAGAAGTGGTTCCAGAAGATTGGGGCGGCGATGTTCAGTTTATCCGTGTCTCTGCACACACCGGTGAAGGGATTGACCAGTTGCTTGAAGCAGTTCTGCTACAAGCAGAAGTACTTGAGCTCAGCGTTGTAGAAGATGGTCCTGCGAAGGGCATCATTGTTGAATCGAGCTTGGATAAAGGCCGTGGCCCGGTTGCGACCGTTTTGATTCAGTCAGGTACGTTGAAACAAGGCGATCCGATCGTTTCGGGTAAAGAGTATGGCCGTGTTCGTGCGATGTTCGACGAGAACGGTCAGCAGGTTAAGAAGGCAGGTCCTTCAATCCCGGTTCAGGTGTTAGGTCTTTCAGGTGCGCCACATGCAGGTGATGACCTGGTGGCTGTTTCTGATGAGAAGAAAGCCCGTGAAGTCGGTGAGCTACGCCGTGAGCGTCAGCGTGAGGGCAAGCTAGCTGAACAAAAGGCAGCGAAGCTTGATCAGATGTTCTCGAAGATGGCCGAAGGCGAGATTGCTTACGTTAACTTGATTGTTAAAGCCGACGTGCAAGGTTCGGTTGAAGCACTTAAAGAGTCATTGAATAAGATTGTTGCTGACGAAGCGCGCGTAAGGATTGTTGCTGCAGGCGTTGGTGGTATCAACGAGTCTGATGCGAACCTTGCATTGACTTCAGGTGCAGCGATCATTGGCTTCAACGTGCGTGCGGATGCATCTGCTCGCCGTGTGGTTGAGGAAAGCGGTATTGATCTGCGTTACTACAGCATCATTTATGAAGTGATCGATGATGTGAAGAAAGCGGTCTCTGGTTTGCTATCACCGGATGTTAAAGAAGAGATCATCGGCTTGGCAGAAGTACGTGATGTCTTCCGTTCATCGAAGCTGGGTGCAATTGCAGGTTCTATGGTTCTCGAGGGTGTGATTAAGCGTCATAACCCAATTCGCGTACTGCGTGACAACGTCGTTATCTACGAAGGTGAGCTCGAGTCATTGCGTCGCTTTAAAGATGACGTGAATGAAGTTCGTTCAGGAACCGAGTGTGGTATCGGCGTTAAGAACTACAACGATGTTAAGTCAGGTGACCAGATCGAGGTCTTTGAGCGCATTGAGGTTGCTCGCGAAGTTTAATCATCATGCGTGATTTTGGTCGTGAAGAACGTGTTGGTGCCGAGATCCATCGTGAGCTCGCGTTGTTATTACGCAATGAAGTGCGTGATCCACGTTTAAACCAAGTCACTATTCAAGAAGTGCGTGTGGTGAGAGATATGTCGCATGCACGCGTTTTCTTTACCTTGATGGATCGCGATCAAGCTAAAGATGTTGAACAAGCGCTAAAAAAAGCCGCGGCTTTTTTGCGTCGTCGTTTGAGTGACTTGATGAATCTGCGTTCTATGCCGCAGCTACATTTTGAATATGACGCTTCACTTGAAACGGGTGCTCGCCTGGAGTCATTAATCAATAAGGCGATCGCCTCGGATAACAAAGACGAGAACGAATAACGATGGCGCGACGTAAGAAGGGTCGTGTTGTTGATGGCATTTTGTTATTGGATAAGCCACTCGGTATCAGTTCCAACGATGCGCTGCAAAAAGTAAAACGTCTCTATCAAGCGCAAAAAGCTGGTCATACCGGCACCTTAGACCCATTAGCTGATGGCATGCTGCCGTTGTGCTTCGGTCACGGCACCAAGGTTTCTCACTATCTCACGGAATCCAATAAGACCTATTTTGTTTGCGTAAAGCTCGGACAAACGACCTCTACCGGCGATTTGGATGGTGAGATGACGTCCGAGCGCTCAGTTGACGGCATTTCGCAAGAGTCGATTCGGCAGCTTATTCCCGAGTTTCTCGGTGAGATCATGCAGGTTCCGCCCATGTACTCAGCGCTAAAGCATGAGGGTAAACGTCTTTACGACTTGGCGCGTCAGGGCATTGAGGTCGAGCGTGAAGCACGACCTGTGACCATTCACAGCATTGATTTGGGTGCATTTGCCGACGGTGAGTTCGAGATGACCGTTGTCTGCTCAAAAGGAACTTATATCCGGACCTTGGCCGAAGATATGGGTGAAAAGCTCGGTTGTGGTGCGCATGTTGTTCGCCTGCGCCGTACAGGCGTCGGGCCCTATGCCAATCTGCCGCTACATACCCTTGATGAGCTGATAGCGATTTCTGAGCAGGGCCAAGAGGCGCTAGATTCGCTGTTGATTCCGATCGATACCGCACTTGAGGATTGGCCAGTGGTCAATTTGGGCGAGGATGCAGCGCATTTCATCAAATTCGGCAATCCGGTCCGCGTATCCGGGGTGCCTAAAGAGGGTTGGGTGCGTCTTTATGAGGCCGATGGAGAGCGATTTATTGGTCTGGGAGAGATCGATCCGGATGGGAATGTGGCGCCGCGTCGCCTGATGCTGCCGCCTGAAGTAAGCTAACCCCAAATAAACATTAGAAATTGCTGACATTCTTGGTGAATTACGGCACAATCTCGACCCAAATTTGATGCGGCCAATTGGCCGTTTTTTTAAACCGACCCGGACTGCCTGAACTCATTGTTGGGAGTCCTCCAGCCAAAGTGCTGCGGCAGGTCATAATGACAGGAGAAATGTCATGGCAATGAGTGCAGAGCAAAAAGCGGCTATCGTCGCTGAGTACGGTAAAAACGCACAAGATACCGGTTCAACAGAAGTACAGATCGCGCTGTTATCAGCACGTATTTTGGATCTGACTCCACACTTCCAGAATAACAAGAAAGACCACCATTCACGTCAAGGCTTGGTACGTCTGGTTAACCAACGTCGTAAATTGCTCGACTACCTGAAGGGCAAGAACGTTGAAGGTTACCGTGACCTTATCAAGCGTTTAGGTCTGCGTCGTTAATCGCAGGCAAAGCAAGTAAGTAACACTAGAGGATCTCGAGTGAACCCGATTAAGAAAGAATTCCAATACGGTAATCACAAAGTAGTATTGGAGACGGGCGAGATTGCTCGTCAGGCAGACGCAGCAATCATGATCAACATGGACGACACCGTCGTTCAAGTAACAGTCGTTAGTGAAAAAGGCGAGGGCATGGCTCGCGACTTCTTCCCAATGACTGTGGACTATCAAGAAAAGACCTATGCGGCAGGTGTTATCCCTGGTGGCTTCTTCCGTCGTGAAGGTCGTCCATCTGAGAAAGAGATCCTGACAGCACGTTTGATCGACCGTCCTGTTC
>VMDJ01000092.1 GCA_008080925.1 Gammaproteobacteria bacterium | reverse complement strand
CTTCACGCTCAGGCTTGAAGGTGCGGTAGTTGATAGTCTCAGGCTTCTTAACTTCACCAAAAGACCATGAACGGATCATGTCTGGAGATGAAAGGCCAATGCGGATTGAATCAAATTCCTCGACCTGACCCTGTTGCTTCAGAATCTTCAATAGATCTTTCATTAGTCTTGCTCCAGCTCAATGTTGATGCCCAAGGAACGAATCTCCTTGACCAATACGTTGAATGATTCAGGCATGCCTGCTTCCATACGGTGATCGCCGTCAACAATGTTCTTGTACATACGGGTACGACCATTTACGTCGTCCGACTTAACCGTCAGCATTTCCTGCAAGGTGTAAGCCGCGCCGTATGCCTCAAGTGCCCACACTTCCATCTCACCGAAGCGCTGACCACCAAACTGAGCTTTACCACCCAGAGGCTGTTGCGTAACCAAACTATATGGACCAGTTGAACGTGCGTGCATCTTGTCATCAACCAAGTGGTTCAACTTGATCATGTACATGTAACCGACGGTTACTCGACGCTCGAATGCATCACCGGTACGACCGTCGTACAACTGACATTGACCATCTGCATCTGCACCGGCCAAGTCCAACATGTAACGAATTTCGTCTTCATGCGCACCGTCGAATACTGGGGTTGCCATTGGCACACCACCACGCAGGTTATTCGCCATTTCGAACAACTCTTCGTCAGTAAATGACTTCAGGTCTTCTTGCTTACCACTGTTGTTGTAAACCTTATCCAAGAAGTCACGCATATCTTTCGCTTTCGCTTGGTCATCTAACATCTGACCAATGCGCTCACCGATACCTTTGGCCGCGAAACCTAAGTGAGTTTCGAGAACCTGACCGATGTTCATACGAGAAGGTACACCCAGTGGGTTCAATACGATTTGAACTGGACGACCATTTTCGTCGAATGGCATATCTTCTACAGGCACGATACGAGAGATAACACCCTTGTTACCGTGACGACCCGCCATCTTGTCACCCGGTTGAATACGACGCTTAACCGCAACGTAAACCTTAACCATCTTCAAGACGCCAGGTGCTAAGTCATCACCTGCGGTGAGCTTGCGCTTCTTCTCTTCGTAACGAGTACGGAATTCAGAACGTAGATCTTCTACCTGCTTCGCAATCGCTTCGAGTTGTGATGCCGCTTCTTCGTTCTTCAAACGAATCTTCAGCCACTCATCACGCTTAGTTTCTTCAAGCTGACCTTTGGTGACTTTAGAGCCATCAACCATCTGCTTACCGAGCAACATGGTTTCAACACGCGCAAAGGTGTCTTCTTCCATGATGCGCAACTGATCATCAAGGTCCTTACGAACACTTGCCAATTCAGCTTCTTCGATCTGCATCGCACGTGCATCTTTCTCAACACCATCACGGGTGAAGACACGTACGTCGATAACCGTACCAGCCGTCTTAGTTGAAACACGGGTCGAAGTATCTTTAACGTCAGACGCTTTCTCACCGAAGATTGCACGCAGCAATTTCTCTTCAGGGGTCAGCTGAGTTTCACCCTTAGGGGTTACTTTACCGACCAAGATGTCGCCTTCGTTAACTTCCGCACCAACATAAACGATGCCTGACTCATCAAGCTTCGCGAGAGCGGCTTCACCCACGTTTGGAATGTCGCCAGTGATCTCTTCAGGTCCTAGCTTGGTATCACGCGCCATACACACGATTTCTTCAACGTGGATGGTGGTGAAACGATCTTCTTTAACCACTTCTTCAGACACCAAGATCGAGTCTTCGAAGTTGTAACCGTTCCAAGGCATGAACGCGATACGCATGTTCTGACCCAGCGCCAATTCACCCATGTCGGTTGAAGGGCCGTCAGCCATGACGTCGCCACGTGACACCGTATTGCCAACGTGAACCAATGGACGCTGGTTAATACAGGTATTCTGGTTAGAACGGGTGTACTTGGTCAGGTTGTAGATGTCCACACCTGGCTCGCCCGCTTTGGTCTCATCATCGTTAACACGAACAACGATACGTGCCGCGTCAACTGACTCGATAACACCGCCACGCTTAGCAACAACGGTAACACCCGAGTCGACAGCAACGGTACGCTCCATACCAGTACCAACCAGTGGCTTTTCAGCACGTAGTGTTGGAACCGCTTGACGTTGCATGTTTGCACCCATCAATGCACGGTTCGCGTCGTCGTGCTCCAAGAATGGAATGATTGACGCCGCTACAGATACGATCTGCTTTGGAGAGACGTCCATATACTCAATCGCATCTGGCGTAGACAAGGTGAATTCGTTCTGGTGACGACATGAGATCAAGTCATCAACAAACTTACCTTTACCATCTAGGTTCGCGTTCGCCTGAGCGATCACGTAACGACCTTCTTCAATCGCTGACAAGTAATCGACTTGATCGGTTACTTTGCCGTTTTCAACTTTTACGTATGGGGTTTCCAAGAAGCCGTACTTGTTAGTACGCGCGTAAACCGCCAATGAGTTGATCAAACCAATGTTTGGACCTTCAGGTGTTTCGATAGGACATACACGACCGTAGTGTGTTGGGTGTACGTCACGAACCTCGAAACCTGCACGCTCACGCGCCAAGCCGCCTGGGCCTAATGCAGAAACACGACGCTTGTGCGTGACTTCTGATAATGGGTTGTTTTGGTCCATGAACTGCGAAAGTTGTGATGAACCAAAGAACTCTTTGATTGCAGCCGAAACAGGCTTCGCATTGATCATCTCTTGAGGCATCAAACCTTCAGCTTCCGCCAAAGTCAGACGCTCTTTAACCGCACGCTCAACACGTACAAGACCAACACGGAATTGATTTTCCGCCATCTCGCCAACGCAACGTACGCGACGGTTACCCAAGTGGTCGATATCGTCGACAACACCGTTACCATCACGGATCGCAACCAAGGTCTTCATCACTTCAAGGATGTCAGACGTTTCGCCATAGGTCTTAACTGCCGCAACCGACTCTTCGTCATCACGCGCAGAGAAGTATTTGTGGTCATACAAGATGCCCGCGCCTTCAGCTTCTTCACGGCCAAGACGACGGTTGAACTTCATACGACCTACCGCAGACAGGTCATAACGATCGTCAGTGAAGAACAAGTTATGGAACAAGTTCTGCGCAGCATCTTTTGTTGGTGGCTCACCAGGACGCATCATGCGATAGATCTCAACCATCGCCTCAAGCGCGTTAGAGGTTGGGTCAGTACGCAAGGTGTCAGAGATATAAGGACCGTGATCCAAGTCGTTAGTGAACAGAGTACGAATCTCTTTCACGCCCTTCTCGAACAAGGTGTTCATCAACTCTTCAGTGATCTCGTCGTTTGCGTTAGCAATCAACTCACCCGTATCAGTATCAACAATGTTGTGCGCCAAGGTCTTACCAATGAGGTATTCCTTGTCGACATCCAACTTATCAATGCCAGCCGCTTCTAAGTCACGGATGTGTTTAGCGGTAATGCGCTTACCTTCTTCAACAAGCACTTTACGGCCAGACTTGATCGCAAAGGCTGCCGTCTCACCACGCAAACGTGAAGGCACGAGCGCCAACTGCAAACCATCTTTTTGGAAGGTAAAGGTGTCGTTCTCGAAGAAGACATCCAAGATCTCTTCTGTCTCGTAACCTAAGGCACGCAACAAGATAGTTGCAGGCAGCTTACGACGACGGTCTATACGAACGAAAACTTGGTCTTTAGGGTCAAACTCGAAGTCCAACCAAGAGCCACGGTAAGGAATCACGCGTGCTGAGAACAGCAACTTACCAGAAGAGTGTGTCTTACCTTTATCGTGATCGAAGAACACGCCAGGTGAACGGTGCAACTGAGAAACGATTACACGCTCAGTACCGTTGATGATGAAGGTGCCGTTATCAGTCATGAGTGGCAATTCACCCATGTAGATTTCTTGGTCCTTCACTTCTTTAATTGATTTAGAGCCAGCTGGTGCATCTCGATCGTAGATGACCAAGCGAACCATCACGCGCAGAGGCGCTGCAAAGGTTGCGCCGCGCAACTGACACTCACGCTCATCGAAGGTTGGCTCGCCTAAGCGGTAGCTCACATACTCCAATGCCGCACTGCCAGAGTAACTGACAATTGGGAACACTGACTGGAACGCAGCATGCAGACCGTTATTAATACGATCAGCAATAGGCGTATCAGCCTGTAGGAATTCACGGTAAGACTCAATTTGAGTCGCCAGCAAGAACGGCACTTCTAGAATGCTCGAACGCTTGCCGAAGTCTTTACGAATACGCTTCTTCTCGGTGAACGAATAGGCCATGTTCGCCTTCCCTCATCTTCTTCGCTAAATGATGCAGCTTCTTTTGGAAGCTACCCAAACCTGATTTCTCAGACCTGTTGTGTATGGAAATTTTCAAGCAAATCGCTCAGTGCGATCTCCTTGAAAACATCCAATCCCGCAGAAACGGGAAAAGGCCGACGGTCAAAAGACCGCCAGCCTGATCGTCAGATGACGCTTATAAAACCCAAGGATTACTTGAGCTCTACAGTTGCGCCAGCTTCTTCTAGCTGCTTCTTAGCTTCTTCAGCGTCAGCTTTAGATGCGCCTTCCTTAACGGTAGTCGGTGCACCTTCAACTGCGTCCTTAGCTTCTTTCAAGCCAAGACCAGTGATACCGCGTACAGCTTTGATAACTGCAACTTTGTTAGCGCCAGCGCCAGTCAAGACTACGTCGAACTCAGTCTTCTCTTCTGCTGCTGCGCCTGCATCACCAGCGCCTGGTGCTGCTACTGCAACTGCTGCTGCTGCGCTTACACCAAACTTCTCTTCCATTGCTTCGATCAACTCAACAACATCCATTACAGACATGTTCGCAATCGCTTCTAAGATATCTTCTTTAGACATCGTGTCACTCCAAAAAATAAAAATTAAAAAAACAAAAAGGGATTACCAAAGGCCGCCTTCTTAGGCTTCCTTCGCGTCGCGAATTGCTGCAACAGTGCGGACCAACTTGCCTGGTACTTCGTTCAGAGTCTGCGCCAACTTGGTAATCGGTGCTTGCATCACCGACATCAACATTGAAACAGCCTGATCGTAAGTAGGCATCTTCGCGAGCACGTCGAGTTGAGATGCATCCAACTTCTTACCACCGATGGCAAGCATGGTTACTTTCAACTTGTCGTGACCCTTTGCAAAGTCCTTGATCACACGGCCAGCAGCACCTGGATCTTCCTGAGAGAACGCAAGGATCAGAGGACCAGTAAGGCCGTCTGCGATACATTCAAACTCAGTTCCTTCAACCGCACGCTTCGCTAGAGTGTTCTTGACCACACGCAAGTAAACGCCTTGGTTACGTGCATTCACACGCAACTCAGTGAGTTCACCTACTGTTAAGCCACGATACTCAGCTGCAACTGCAGAGAAAGCACCATTTGCTACTTCAGCAACTTCGGCGACGATGGCTTGTTTTTGCTCGAAATTGAGTGCCAAAGTCGTCACCTCCCATAACGCGGGAATTTCTTCCCGTTAAACACCTGAGAACTTTCGTTCCCGTTAAACAATCAACAACACCTGTTGTTAACTGGTCGGTGCACCGCTAGCGGAGTATTCCGTTTCGCGGAGCGCCTATCTGCGTAGGAAATTAAGCCCGAGGGCACCTACGGTCTTTGATAGCGAGGACCGAAGTCCGCGCCCACAAAGTTCTTGTTGAGAGCTTGCGCTCTCGAATTCTTAGGCCAGCTTCAGAGAAGCTTGGTCTACAGTAAGGCCTGGACCCATAGTTGAAGACACAGTGATCTTCTTCAGGTACACACCTTTCGCTGAGCTAGGCTTCAGCTTTTTCAACTCGTTCAACAACGCTTCCAAGTTCTCAGTCAACGCTGCTGGCTCAAAGCCAACCTTGCCGATTGATGCATGAACGATGCCTGACTTATCAGTACGGAAACGTGCTTGGCCTGACTTAGCGTTAGATACCGCAGTCGCCACATCAGCAGTCACGGTGCCAACCTTAGGGTTAGGCATCAAACCACGTGGACCAAGGATGGTACCGAGCGCACCAACAACACGCATTGCATCTGGAGACGCGATAACCACGTCGAAATCCATCATGCCTTTCTTCACGTCATCAGCCAGGTCTTCCATACCAACGATGTCTGCACCTGCAGCCTTAGCCGCTTCAGCGTTTTCACCTTGAGTGAATACTGCAACACGTACGTCTTTACCGGTACCTGCAGGAAGAATCGCAGAACCACGAACTACCTGATCAGATTTACGAGGATCAACGCCTAAGTTAATAGATACGTCAACGCTCTCTTTGAACTTAGTTGTAGATAGCTCATTCAACAATGCGAATGCTTCAGCAACGCCGTACTGCTTGCCTTCTTCAACTTTCTCGTTAATTGCCTTTTGGCGCTTAGATAGCTTAGCCATTACTCAACACCCTCAACATTCAAACCCATGCTGCGCGCAGTACCTGCAATAGTGCGTACCGCTGCGTCCATATCTGCTGCAGTCAAGTCAGCATCTTTGGTCTTAGCAATTTCTTCGAGCTGTGCACGAGTCACAGTACCTACCTTCTCGGTATTAGGACGGCCAGAACCGCTCTTAATACCCGCTGCCTTCTTCAAAAGAATCGCTGCTGGCGTTGTCTTAGTAACGAAAGTGAATGACTTGTCGCTGTAAACAGTAATCACTACTGGTACAGGAAGGTCTTTTTCGATGTCCTGAGTTTGCGCGTTAAACGCCTTACAGAACTCCATGATGTTCACGCCGTGCTGACCCAATGCAGGACCAACAGGAGGTGAAGGGTTAGCCGATTGGGCTTTAACCTGAAGCTTAATATAAGCGTCGATTTTCTTTGCCATAAAGCACCTCTGTTTGGGTAATAGCGATCAGGACTTTCACCTGACCTCCCCGGTTATGTGCCGCCTAAGCGACACGAAAAATTAGGTTTTCTCGACCTGACCAAATTCCAGATCGACTGGGGTAGAACGACCGAAGATCGAAACAGACACCTTCAGGCGACTCTTTTCGTAATCCACTTCTTCTACCGAGCCATTGAAGTCGTTGAACGGACCATCGGTCACGCGGACAATCTCGCCCGGCTCGAACAACACCTTTGGCTTTGGCTTATCAACACCGTCTTGCATACGATTCAAGATCTGGTCAGCTTCACGATCAGTGATCGGCGCTGGACGGTCACCTGTACCGCCGATAAAGCCCATAACCTTTGGCACATCTTTCACCAAGTGCCATGCCTCGTCGGTCATATCCATCTGAACCAAGACATAGCCAGGGAAGAACTTACGTTCGCTGCGACGCTGCGTACCACCGCGCATCTCAACCACTTCTTCCGTTGGCACCAAAATGTCACCAAACAATTCTTGTACGCCTGCGCGCTCGATACGCTCTTCAAGCGAACGTTTTACCGTTGCTTCAAAGCCCGAATACGCGTGCACTACATACCAGCGTTTAGACATGATTAACCCTGCCCTGTTGCATAACGAACCAACATGAACAGCAACGAATCAACTGCCCACAAGAAAAGTGCCGTTAACAACACCGCAATGCCAATAATCAGCAATGTTTGCAAAGTCTCTTGGCGAGTAGGCCAAACAACCTTACGGACCTCAGTGCGCGCATCGGTGCTAAAGCGCCAAATTGCGCGACCCTTATTGGTCTGAACTGCAACAAACACAGCAGCCGCAACCACAGCCAACAAACCCAATAAACGGACATACGTTGGTTGTGCTTCAAAGTAGTAAAAGCCATAGATACCACCAGCCAACATCGCGAACGAGAGTGCGAGTTTGACTGTATCCAATGGCGATGACGCTTCGTTGCTTACTTCTGTACTCATTTATCTGCCGAAAGTGGCAGGCCAAGAGGGACTCGAACCCCCGACCTGCGGTTTTGGAAACCGCTGCTCTACCAATTGAGCTATTGGCCTAGAAAACACGAACGAGCCGGCCCCTTTTGAGGGCGGCTCGTCGACCTTTTTTGTACCTATCGATTACTCAATAATCTTGGCAACCACACCGGCGCCAACGGTACGACCACCTTCACGGAT
>VMDJ01000110.1 GCA_008080925.1 Gammaproteobacteria bacterium | reverse complement strand
AAGACTGGATTATCGTGTCGAAAGTGGGCGAGTCTTTTGATGGTGAATCTCACTTTGATTTCAGCTCTAAAGGCATTCAAGCCACAGTTGAGCAATCGCTTAAAACATTGAATACAGATTATCTTGATGCGGTACTTATCCATTCTGATGGCAACGATATGCAAATTATTGAGAAAACAGATGCGATTGAAGCTATGTCTCGTTTAAAAGAACGCGGTTTGATTCGAGCAACAGGTATGTCGACTAAAACGGTTGAGGGCGGTTGTCGTTGTGTCGAGTTACTCGATATTGTGATGGCAACATTTAATAGTGAATATCAGGATGAGTTACCTGTTATCCAACTTGCTGAGCGTGAAAATAAAGGTGTCTTGATTAAAAAGGGCCTGATGAGTGGGCATGTGACAGGGCAAGCTGGAGTGGAGCAATCTTTTAAGGATATTTTTGCGCATGATGGTGTGTCGAGTGTCGTGGTCGGAACCATTAATCCACATCATCTACGGTCAAACATTGAGAGCTTGATTAAGGTCTTAGGTTGATGCGCATACTTTATACAATCGTCTTGTTTGTAATGCTGCCTTTTGTGCTGTTACGCCTGTTGTGGCGTTCACGCCTTGCGCCAGCTTATCGCGAGCGATGGGATGAGCGTTTTGGCAAAGTGCGTGGCCCTTACAAGCAGGGTGGACTTTGGGTGCATGCAGTATCGGTTGGCGAGGTATTGGCCGTTGCGCCTTTGGTGAGACACCTCATCCAAAATCATCCAAGCTTGCATATTCATATCACGACCACCACGCCAACGGGTTCAGCTCAGGTACAACGATTATTTGGTGTTGAGGTGAGTCACAGTTATGCGCCTTACGATATCCCGCTTTTCTTGATGCGTTTCCTCGACACCTTGCGTCCCAAGGCAATGCTGATGGTTGAAACTGAGGTGTGGCCCAACTTATTGCACTATGCACGTGAACGTAAAGTAACAACCTTGCTGGCGAATGCACGTTTGTCAGCTCGATCACTGAGGCGTTATCAGCGAGTAGAAAGCTTCGCGCAGACCGTGTTTGCCCAAATCGATCATGTTGCTGCGCAAACGGAAGCTGATGCTGATCGCTTACGTATGATTGGCGTGAACCCTGGAGCAATTCACGTTACCGGTAGTATTAAGTTTGATGTGGATGTCCCTGCCAGTGTTTTAGAGCAATCGGAGGTGATGCGACGTATGTGGTCGGGTCGTCCGGTATGGGTAGCAGGTAGTACGCATGATGGTGAGGAGTCGGTAATCCTCGAGGCGCATCAACAGCTAATTAAAGAAGTTCCGGATGCATTGTTGGTTCTGGTGCCGCGACATCCTGAGCGCTTTGATGCTGTTGGCTCATTGGCCGAACGCTATGACTTTGAAGTCGCTCGCCGCAGCTTGCATGATCCAGTCACGGAGAAAACACAGGTTTACCTTGGTGACACCATGGGTGAGCTGAATGTGCTGATCGGTGCAGTGAATGTAGCTTTTATTGGTGGTAGCTTTGCCAAGATTGGCGGTCACAACGTGTTAGAAGCAGCTGCACAGGGTATTCCCGTGATTGTGGGACCACACACTTTTAACTTTGAATTAATCACTCGTCAGTTGATTCAGATTGGGGGCGCTGAGCGCGTCTACAATGCAGAGGAATTAGCGAAGCTACTTCAGGCCTGGTTAACCGATGCGGCAGCTCGTGTCGAAGTGGGTGAAGCGGGTCAAAAGCTTGTTGCCGATAACCGTGGTGCGCTAGATAAGCTCGAAAAACTCGTTGAAAAAATCATCGCCTAGTAAGTAGGCATGTTGAGATCAACTTGCAATGCCCATTGATCAATCCCGCCATTCAGGTTGATCACATTCTCAAAACCATAGTGATCTAAAAATCGACACACTTGTCGGCTACGAATGCCGTGATGGCAGATGATCACGATTTCTTCAGTTTTATCCCAGTGCTTCATCACAGCGGGAATGCTTTGCATGGGAAACAGCTCGCTATTCTCTAAATGACAGGTGTCATATTCCCATTGCTCACGCACATCAATCAGGCGGGGAGCATGTTCAGCGAGATACTCAGCAAGCTGTGTAGCTGAAAACTCACGCACTTTAAAACGAGAAAGTGGCTTTAGTTGGCGCGTTATGCAGTGCGGGAATTAAAGTGTCAGACAATTGAATGCTGCGAAGTTCACCATCTGCTTGGCGGCAGGTCAGTATTGCATGCATTACAGGATCAGTACCTTCGATAGTGAACATGCGACCTGTTTCGCTGAGGTGCTCTTTTAAGGCGTCAAATCCTTCAGGCAGTGAGCCAGTAACCGCGATCACGTCATAATGATATTTATGTAGAGCAGCCGTGAAGATATCTTCATTCACGACGGTAACGCCATAGCCTGATAAACGGGCTTGTGCGCTAGCGGCGATCGCAGGATTAATTTCATAGCTAGTGACTTCACCACCCATATGAGCCATACAGGCTGCGGTGTAACCCGAGCCAGTACCAATATGAAGCACCTTGTCACCCGGCTTGATGTTTAATGCCTGAAGCATGGCGCCTTCTTGAATCGGCTTCATCATCAGCTCGCCATCTTGAAGCGGCACGTGTGTATCAGTGAAAGCCAAATCGACATATTCTGCGGCCACGAATTCTTCACGCGGGATGCTATTCATGGCATCTAAAACGCGATCATCCAGTACCTCACAAGGGCGGATTTGTTGCTCAATCATGTTGGCGCGGGCGAGATCAGAAGCGATTGGGTCCATCAGATTTCCAGGGCTTTTTATTGTGATTATGGGCGGATAGCCTAAAAGTTCTCCCTCAAAGAGGCAAGCGGCTTCATTTGATGTGGAAATTGCCAAATTTGATGGCTTTCCCTAGTGTTTGCGGTTGAATCAGGAGGGGTAAATCGCTTAACGTGAAGTTCTGACAAGCTAGGGGCGCCTGCAGGCTGAGAAGTACCCTTGAACCTGATCCAGCTAATACTGGCGGAGGGAAGCGGCGTCGACATTCCGTCAAGGCACCGATCCCCCGCGTGGAGAATGAGATGAGTGCCATCCCAGAAGATTTTATTAAGAAGACTGCCGAACTCTCGGAAGAAGTCACCCGTCCATTCCCGAATTCGACCAAGGTGTTCGTGCAAGGTTCTCGCCCCGATATTCGCGTGCCGATGCGTGAAATTGCGCAAGCCGCCACGCCCGCAAGCTTTGGTGAAGAAGAAAATCCTCCGATTACTGTATATGACACATCTGGACCTTTCACCGACCCTGAAAAGCAGATCGATTTGCTCAAGGGCATGCCTGATGTGCGCACCCCATGGATTGAAGATCGAGCTGACACGGAATTATTGGCGGGGCCCACGTCTGAGTACGGCACAGAGCGCCAAAATGATCCAAAGCTAGCCCATCTTCGTTTTGAGCATATCCGTGCGCCGCGTCGAGCTATCGCAGGTAAGAACGTCAGTCAGATGCATTACGCACGTCAGGGCATCATCACCCCTGAAATGGAATACGTGGCGATTCGCGAAAACGCAAAGCTCGACGAGATCCGCAAAGATCCGCGTTACAAAAAGTTGCTTAAACAACATCCTGGCGAAAATTTTGGCGCCAATCTGCCTGAGGAGATCACGCCAGAGTTCGTGCGCAAAGAGATTGCCGAAGGTAGAGCGATTATTCCGGCAAACATCAATCACCCTGAACTCGAGCCAATGATCATTGGGCGCAACTTCCGCGTGAAGATCAATACTAATATCGGTAACTCAGCCGTCACGTCTTCTATCGAAGAAGAAGTTGAAAAGATGGCATGGTCAGCGCGTTGGGGTGGCGATACCTTGATGGACCTGTCGACGGGTAAAAACATTCACGAAACTCGCGAATGGATTTTGCGTAATGCGCCCATGCCGATTGGCACCGTGCCGATCTACCAAGCTCTGGAGAAGGTGAATGGTAAGGCGGAGGACCTTACATGGGAGATCTTTAAAGATACATTGATCGAGCAGGCCGAGCAGGGCGTTGACTACTTCACCATTCATGCAGGTGTGCTACTGCGTTATGTCCCGCTGACCGCTGATCGTGTGACCGGTATCGTATCGCGCGGTGGTTCTATCATGGCGAAATGGTGTTTAGCGCATCACGAAGAAAATTTCCTCTACACCCATTTCGAAGATATCTGCGAGATCATGAAGGCTTATGACGTGTCCTTCTCCTTGGGGGATGGCTTACGTCCGGGCTCGATTGCAGATGCAAATGATGCCGCGCAATTTGGTGAGCTTGAGACATTGGGTGAACTCACTAAGATCGCATGGGAGCACGATGTTCAGGTGATGATCGAGGGTCCAGGTCATGTGCCTATGCAGATGATCAAAGAGAACATGGATAAAGAACTGCGTGATTGTTTCGAGGCACCGTTCTACACCTTGGGTCCATTGACCACGGATATCGCACCTGGCTATGACCACATTACCTCGGGCATCGGTGCGGCAAATATCGGTTGGTATGGTTGTGCCATGCTGTGTTACGTCACGCCCAAAGAACACTTAGGCCTGCCAAATAAAGCAGACGTTAGAGAAGGCATCATTACTTATAAGTTAGCAGCGCATGCCGCTGACTTGGCAAAAGGTCTTCCGGGTGCACAGGTGCGTGATAACGCGCTATCTAAGGCGCGCTTTGAATTCCGTTGGGAAGATCAATTTAACTTAGGTCTTGATCCTGAAAAAGCACGCGAGTTCCACGATGAAACCTTGCCTAAAGATTCAGCCAAGGTCGCCCACTTCTGTTCGATGTGTGGACCACATTTTTGCTCGATGAAAATCACGCAGGATGTCCGCGAATACGCAGAGCAGAACAAGTTCAAAGACATCAATGTGGCAGTTGAAGAAGGCATGAAAGAAAAAGCCGAGCAGTTTAAAAATGCTGGGGCTGAGATCTACAAGCCGGTGTAAAAATTAAGCCCCTCACTGAGGGGCTTTTTTATTGCCTAAATCAGGTTTAATTAGTCTTCAGGATGCACGTAGTGCTTCCAAAAGTAAGTAATGTAAAACACGGTCATGGCCAATACGCCAACTACAGTAAGTAGTGATGTGATGCCAATCCAGTCATTCAATAAGCGTGCAAATAGATCCATAGCGGCCTCCTTGTTGTTTATGGCTCTACAGTAGGCTCGCTGAGAAAAAGGGATATTGATCGTGATCAATTTCTATCGCGTGTCGAGATTATCGATAAAAGATTCTTGATACAGATCAAGTTATGGGGGAGATATGTCTAAACCAACCGTCGCGCAAGCGAGTCCATGTATTGTTGAGTTAGAAGAAGGGAAAGAATACTGGTGGTGCACCTGTGGCTTATCTAAGTCACAGCCGTTCTGTGATGGCTCGCATCAAGGTACTGATTTCCAACCCATGGCTTTTATTGCAGATAAGTCAGGCAAGCGTGGTTTGTGTGCCTGTAAGCAAACGCAAAATCCACCGTATTGTGATGGCGCGCATAAGGATGTCGATGAGTAATGTTTGCTGCATTCAAATCGCTGTTTGAGGTTGCTACTGAAGCACCGCCAACGGAGTCGCAGATTCAAAGTGCTGCAGCTTTATTGCTGATTGAGGTTGCAAAAGCTGATCAATCGATTGAACAGGATGAGCTGCAACGCATCCAAGAGGTTTTGTCTGAGCAGTGGTCGTTATCGAGTGCGGAATTAGATCAGCTGATTAATGAGGCGACCGAAACGGCAAAGTGGAATGCCTCATTGCATGAGCATGTTGAGTTAGTGAATGCGCATTTCTCGCAAGCGCAGAAGTATCAGTTGGTTTTAGGCTTGTGGCGCGTCGCTTGCGCAGATCAGGTAATCCATCATCACGAAGAGCATTTGGTAAGGCGTGTCGCAGACCTATTGCATGTCTCACATAAAGACTTTATTCGCAGTAAGCACGAAGCCTTAGAAAATTAATCGTGATTAACGATTAAGGTAATCAAACGTTTTGGGCCATGAATGCCGTATGCAAGCGTTTGTTCAATATCAGCTGTTTTAGAAGGCCCTGAAATCAATAACAGATTCGTTGGCATCTCTGACCAATCCTCTGCGCTCATTAATTCGGCAAAGTTTTCATAAAGACGATTAGCGTCCAAGATCGCTACGTGAGCCGGTGGTACCAATGACATCAGTCGTGGCTCTTGAGGGGTTGGCTTCAGAATTAAGGTGCCACTCTCCGCGAGTCCTGCGTGAGAGGTCGTAATCGACACATCAATCTGCTCGAATAAATCTGGCTTCCATGACTCGATTGGTTGGTCGTAATGAGTGATCGCTTTAGCGTTTTTAAGATCGCTAGCTTGATCGCCAAGCTCGCCGGTGCCAATCAATAGATGAGCATCTTTAAAGTGCTTATCCATCCAATCGGTCCAGCTACCGTTGAGTAAAACGACCTCTCCACGCACGGCTTGTTGCTTCTCGGTAAACGACTTGATGCGCTGAGCTTTGCTCAACCCAAGTGGCTTTTGATACACAGGTGCTTTGGCTTGAGGTGTCAGCTCATGGTGACGCAAACGATTGAGAATGTGCGCGCGCGAATCAGTCATTGGCAATGCCTGCTGATTTTGCGAGCTCATGCAGTGTGCGTTTCGCTGGGGTAGGGCGAGTGCGATAGTGTGTCCAAGCGCCTAGCTTATTTGGGATAAAGCTGCTCATGCGAGTGCCTGCCCAGCTAATGAATTTGTGTAAAGCCGGTGAGCTGTAACTCATTGACCAGAGCTTCCAAATCCAAGCTTCTGAGACGTGACGTAATGCACCTTTGCCTGAAACGGTGGAGGCCTCTTGGTTATTAACCGATTCGGCACGCAAACGATTGATGATCTTAGGTAGCGGTATCTTGACTGGGCATACTTCGCCACAAGCTCCACAAAGCGAACACGCTGAGGTCAGACTGCCGGCTTTATCCAAACCTAAGCGTTGTGGCTCGAGTGCTAAACCAATCGGACCTGGATAAACCGAGCCATAAGCATGACCACCAACGTGCACATATACAGGGCAGTGGTTCATGCAGGCGCCGCAGCGAATGCAGCGCAAGGTATCGAGTAGCTCATCATCCCATCGAATACGCGAGCGACCATTATCAAGTAGGACCAGGTGCACGGCTTTCGGTCCATCCAGCTCACCTTCCTGCCGCGGACGGCTAATCATATTGAAATAAGTCGTGATCGGCTGTCCGGTTGCTGATTTTGTGAGTATCTCGAGCAGTGGTGGGATGTCTGTTAGCTTATCGATAACTTTTTCGATACCCGTGATCGCAATGTGAAGCTCGGGTGCGGTGGTGCTTAGGCGGCCATTGCCTTCGTTTTCAACCAGACATAAGGTCCCTGTCTCAGCGACGGCAAAGTTAACGCCAGAAATGCCTGCATCGGCTTTAGCGAACTTCTCGCGCAGAATGACTCGCGCGGTCTCGGTTAACTCATCGATGTTTTCGGTGTAAGGCAGCTCGGGATGAAAGTTTTGAAAGAGTTCAGCAACTTCAACACGGTTCTTATGAATCGCAGGCGCAACAATGTGGGAGGGTGGCTCTTTGGCAAGTTGAATAATGTATTCACCCAGATCCGACTCGATAACTTCAATGCCTTGTTCTTCAAGATAGTGATTGAGCTCGGTTTCTTCCGAGACCATCGACTTGCCTTTCACGACTGTCTTGGCATCAGCCGCTTTCAGAATGTTAGCAATAATGCCGTTGGCTTCTTCAGGATTGGCCGCCCAATGCACCTGAATACCATTCTCAGTGAGCTTAGCTTCTAGCTTCTCTAAAAGGTCGGCTTGGTTTTGTAGCGAGTAACTGCGAATGCTTTGAACTTGCTCACGTAACGCTTGAAGCTGCGCTTCATCGGGGAACTGTTCGGCGCGGCGTTGACGAATACCGTCCATCGCAGAGCGGAAGTTCTGGCGTAACTGCGCATTATGGAGAGCTTCGTCAATACGGCGTTCGAAAGCCTGTTGCTGATTCATGAGGTACGCTCCAATAAGAACTCAGCAATATGCTGACCTTTTAAATCATGCTGCTGCTTTTCCGCGTAGCCGGTAATGTTCATCAAACAGCCACAGTCTTGGCTGATCACTGACTTAGCAGAGGTGGCGCAGATGGCTTGCGTTTTAGCCTCAACCATCGCGCCTGAGATATCAGGTTGCTTGACGGCAAAGGTGCCACCAAAGCCGCAGCATTC
>VMDJ01000026.1 GCA_008080925.1 Gammaproteobacteria bacterium | reverse complement strand
ATACGACAGAGCACTTGATCAGCTTCGACTTCATCGCCATCTACGACAGCCCAATCAATCTCAACCGCGGCATCAATCTGTGCAAACACTTCGTTGAACCATGCGACACCACATACCACCGCAGACTCACGACTAATCACGGTGGCTTGAGCAAGCGTATTCGAGTCGATCAATGAAGCGGTCAGATCACCTGCACCCACATCTTCAGCAAGTGCCTCCGTCACCTGAGATTGAATTTGTGATGCCGATGGCAAAATCACTTAAAGGATCTCAAGTAACTCAACATCAAAAACTAATGTCGCATTAGGCGGAATAACACCACCTGCGCCTTGAGCGCCATAACCCAAATTTGGCGGAATCGTCAGCTTACGCTTACCACCCACTTTCATACCTTGAACACCTTCATCCCATCCACGGATAACCATGCCAGCACCCAGTGCAAACTGGAAAGGATCATTACGATCAACGCTTGAATCAAATTTAGAACCGTCGGTTAACCAACCGGTGTAGTGCACGGAAACGCGCTGACCCGCTGCAGCCTCTGCACCATTACCTTCCACCATATCTTCGTATTTCAAACCGCTATCGGTCATTACTTCTGCCATGTCTTTCTCCAAGCCGGAAACTCAAATCAGCGCGCATTGTATCTGCATCTAGCCCTAGCCGCCCGCCTGCTCTACCATCTGGCTTATGTTGGTTTCATTACGCCAAGGTGAGTTTCACCACACACTTGCAGACACCGGAAGCGTGGCCTTGGTGCTATTCACCAGTCCAGAATGCGGTAGCTGTCGTCAGATCAAACAACTCCTCCCAAAGCTGGTAGAGACACATTCCGACTGGCAAATTTTCGAGGTGGATGCACAGCAGGAGATGGGGCTTACTCAAGAGTTCGAGGTATTTCATCTACCGACCTTATTCCTGTATCACGCAGGCGCTTTTCATTGTGAGCTTCGCGCGCAAGCGACATTAACTGACATTCAAGATAAAGTGGCCGAAGCACTTCAACAACCAGCACAGGAAGCACCTTAATGTCATATTGGCTAGATGCGGTGAAACACACCCCCTCGCCCAACTTTGATGCACGACCTACCGACTGCTCGATTGATTTATTGGTGATACATAACATTAGTCTGCCACCCGGCGTATTTGAAGGCGATGACGTGGAAGCCTTTTTCCTAAATCAGCTTCATCACAGCAAACACCCTTTCTTTGAAGAGATACGAGAGCTCAAAGTCTCATCGCATCTTTTCATCCGTCGCGATGGTAGTGCGCAGCAATTTGTCGACCTCGATAATCGCGCATGGCATGCCGGCCAGTCGACTTGGCAAGGTAAAGAACGTTGTAACGATTTTTCTATTGGTATCGAACTAGAAGGCACTGATGATCAAACCTTTACCGACGCTCAGTACAAAACATTGATTCAACTGACCCTTCAAATTCAACAACAATACCCCGACATTACCAACGACCGTATCGTCGGTCACAGTGATATCGCTCCGGACCGCAAAACCGATCCTGGTCCACATTTTGATTGGTCACGTTATCGCCAAGGACTCTCTCAATAAGTCATTTGAGCTGCTAAACTCAAAACATCTTTATCGAGTATTCCACCCATGAGTTTCTTAATCGCCCTTTTAGTTGTTATCGCTGAACGCGCCTTATGGAATTTAGATGCACATCGCAATCACGCTTTGTTGCAATTAATTGAAACGCGTCTACAAAAGATCTCCGCCTTAAATAAAGTGCTAGCAACACCCTATGGCCGATTTGCGTTACTCGTTGGACTGCCTGTTGCCTTAGTTTTTATCATCCAGCTCACGCTTGATGATGCTTGGCTACTCGAAATTCCTTTTTACGCAGCTGCACTTTGGTTCTCCTTGGGTCCAACCGATCTAGGTCGAGAGATCGAGAGCTTGTTAAACAAACAACGCCAACACTCTGAAACCGGGCGTGGCGATTATCGCGACATCATGCAACGCGCCTTCATTGGCGCGAACGATGGCTTATTCGCTCCTCTATTCTGGTTCGCATTTCTCGGACCTGTTGGCGCTTTTGCCTATCGTTGGTATGCCAACTGGATGGAAGATAACGCTGGCGATAATCCTTTATTCCTCACTACTTGGACCTATATCAATTGGATACCGGTGCGACTCACCCTACTTTGCTTTGCTATTGCCGGAAACTTTGATGCGGTTGCTGCAGCATGGAAGAACAGTGAATCCAATGAAACAGACAACACCGGCGCTACAGATATCCTTGCGTCTGCGGGCATTGCCGCTTTAGAGCAAGCGGCTCCTCGTTCACATTCAGAGCTGGATGTAGAAGATGCCATGGCGCTAGTTTGGCGCAGCCTAACTTTATGGATGGTCTTATACGCATTGATCAGCTTGATCGACTAATGCGCTTTCTACTAACTAGCCTTTGGCTATTAAGCTCTACCGCCTTTGGGGCAAGTGTTACTGACGATCTCGGTCGCCAGGTAACCGTTGCATCGCCAGCACAACGCATCATCACTTTATCGCCTCATAGTACCGAGTTCATACGTGAGCTTGGTATAACCGATCGTCTTGTCGCTGCTGCGAATGACGGCAAGTCCTTACCTGCAACAACACAAGTCATCAGTGGTTATGGCGCGCTAGATCGCGAGTGGTTACTCAGCAAACAACCCGACTTAGTGATTGCATGGGGGTCAGGTAACCGATCACAAGATATCGCCTGGCTTACTGAAAACAAGATTCCGACCTTTGTTAGCGAGCCCGCTTCATTAAAAGCGATTGCCGACACACTCATCAAACTCGGCAAGCTGACGGACTCACAAATTCATGCTCAACAAGCAAGTGACCAGTTCTTACATAATCTTCAACAAGCTTGCCCAACGGCGGTCAATGAACAAGAAGTGCATATCGTGATTTGGGATCAACCTGCAATGACTCTAGGTGGCGAGCACTGGCTTAATGAGTTACTTGAGAAAGCGCATTTCAAAAACACTTGGCAGCACATAAAGCGCATGGTCTTTACCATCGAGCGTGAAGCTGCCATGAACAAACAAACGATTGCTCAGGTTGATTTAAGACAGGGTCAAACAGCCAGCGAGAAACGTTTTGTCAGCGAGCATCTAAACCGCCCAAGCCCATCCCTGGCACTTGGACTTAAAGAATTGTGTGAGCAACGCCGGAATTAAGCGTAACGACGCTCTTCACCCTCACCGGCAACGTTTTCAACGCAGCGGCCGCAGAGCTCAGGATGCTCAGCGTTAGCGCCGACATCTGATCGATGATGCCAACAACGCGGACACTTCTCAGCAGCACTCTTTGCTGCCAATAAAGCCAAACCTCCAAGCTCAGTCGACACGGCGTCCGCAGACTTATCCGCCATCGGTGCTAGGCTAGCGCTTGAGGTCAAAGTGACAAAGCGTAGCTCATCACCCAAGCCTTGCAGCACACTCACTAAGGCATCATCAGCATATAGCGTGACATCCGCTTCGAGAGAAGAACCAATCACACCCTCTTTACGCAAAGCTTCTAACTGCTTACTCACCTCAGAACGTACGGCTTGAATCTTTGCCCAACGCTCACGTGACGCTTCCGCATCTGGCATAGCGCTCAAGCCTTCGTACCATGTCTCAAGGAAAACTGACTCAGAACGCTCACCCGGCATAAAGCCCCATGCTTCATCTGCCGTGAAACTCATCACTGGCGCCAACCAACGTACCATCGCTTCGGCAATGTGATACATCGCAGTCTGGCACGAACGACGCCCCAAGCTATCAGCTGCCATTGTGTACTGACGGTCTTTGATAACATCCAAGTAGAAGCCACCCAAATCACTTGAACAGAAGTTCAAAATCTTTTGATAGATCACATGGAAGTTATAGTCTTTATACGCCGCTTCAATATCCGCTTGTAACTGATTCGCACGATCAATTACCCAACGATCTAATTCAATCAGTTGATCATTAGCAACCACATTGCTTGCTGGATCAAAGCCATTCAAATTAGACAGCAAGAAGCGCAACGTATTACGAATACGGCGGTATGCATCTGCCGTGCGCGTTAAGATTTCATTCGATACCGACATCTCTGCGCGGTAGTCCGTTGCAGCCACCCACAAGCGAATGATGTCAGCACCCAAGGTCTTCATCACATCTTGCGGGCTGATCACGTTACCGATCGACTTCGACATCTTTTTGCCTTGTGCATCAACGGTAAAGCCGTGAGTCAAACACGCCTTGTAGGGCGCTTTGCCATTCATTGCCACTGAGCTAAGCAAGGATGATTGGAACCAACCACGGTGTTGGTCAGAGCCTTCAAGATATAAATCTGCAGGTGAGCTCAAACCATCGCGTCTATCCAACACGCAAGCATGTGTCACACCCGAGTCAAACCAAACGTCTAAAGTGTCAGGCACCTTTTCATACTTATCCGCATCACTATCAAGCAAGTCAGAGACTTCCATATCAAACCATGCCTGAATACCTGACTCAGCCACTTTCTGCGCCACCTTCTCAACCAACACTTCGGTTTCTGGGTGCAGCTCGCCCGTATCTTTATGAATCAAGAACGTAACCGGGACGCCCCAGGTACGCTGACGCGAGATACACCAGTCAGGACGATTCTCGACCATGCCTTCAATACGTGCCTGACCCCAATCGGGCAACCACTGTACTTGTTTGATCTCAGTCATCGCTGCATCACGCAGACCATTCTCTGACATACCGATAAACCACTGCGGGGTTGCGCGGAAAATAATCGGTGTTTTATGGCGCCAACACACAGGATAGCTATGCGTGAACTTGGCGTCCTTAACTAAAGCGCCATGTTCTTTCAAAACCTCAATCACATGCTCGTTAGCTTTGAATACATGCTCACCCGCAAACAGCTCAGTGCCTTCAACATAACAACCGTTACCACCAACCGGATTATCAACGGGCAAGCCATACTTCTGGCCGACGACAAAGTCATCGACGCCATGACCCGGTGCGGTATGCACTGCGCCAGTACCTGCTTCGAGCGTAACGTGATCACCCAGGATCACTGGCACCTGACGATCATAGAAAGGATGTTGCAGTTGCTGATGCTCAAGATCCGCACCCTTACAGCTAGCCATCGCCACTGGGTTATCGATACCCCAGCGCTGCGCGACCTCTTCGAGCATGCCATCAGCAACAACAAGACACTCATCGCCGTGTTGCACCAAGACATAATCAAGCTCTGCATTTAGCGCAACGCCTTGGTTAGCTGGCAATGTCCATGGAGTCGTCGTCCAAATCACGACCGAAACTAACCCCTTTGCATCCGGGTCGCCAAACGCAGCTAGCACCGCAGCTTGATCAACCGCACGGAAGCGCACATCAATCGCAAACGACTCTTTGTCTTTGTACTCAACTTCCGCTTCTGCCAATGCAGAACCACAATCAGTACACCAATGCACAGGCTTTGAACCTTTAACGATGTGTTTATTCTTAGCGATCTTTCCGAGCGAGCGAACAATGTCGGCTTCCTGCTCAAAGTTCATGGTGAGATATGGATTCTCCCAATCACCCAACACACCCAAACGTTTAAAGTCGGTACGCTGTTTATCCACTTGCTTGAACGCATACTCACGACACGCCTTACGGAAGTCGGCTGCACTTACCTTGTGACCTGGCTTACCCACTTTCTTTTCAACTTGCAGCTCAATAGGCAAGCCATGACAGTCCCAACCTGGCACATAAGGCGCATCAAAGCCATCTAAGGTACGGCTTTTGACGATGATGTCTTTGAGAAGCTTATTTACTGCGTGACCGATATGGATATCACCGTTCGCATACGGAGGACCGTCATGCAGAATAAAAGTGGGACGACCTTTGAATGCCTCACGAATTTTTTGGTACAGACCTTTCTCTTCCCAGCCCTTGAGCATCTCAGGCTCACGGTTAGCCAGATTCGCTTTCATAGGAAAGCCGGTTTGTGGCAGGTTCAAAGTCTCTTTGTAATTACTCACGTCTCAATCCGTCAGTGTTAAGGCAGCTTACTGCTGCGCCTGTTTAAAAAAGTCTCGCGCCGTCTCAACATCCTTTTGGATTTGTGTTGTTAACGCCTCGAATGATTCAAATTTTTTCTCATCACGGATGCGCTGCATAAAATGCACCGACACCCGCTGACCATAGGTATTGGCATTAAAATCTAATGCGTGCACCTCAAGGGTAAAGCGATCATCGCCTTCCACCGTAGGACGGTTACCGACATTCGCCACACCGTTCTGTGGCCCTTGTTCTAAGCCATCGATACGCACCGCAAATACGCCTCGCACCGATGGGTGCAATCTACCGAGCTGAATGTTCATGGTAGGAAAGCCAATCTGTCGACCGCGCTTATCTCCATGCCCTACTCGACCTGTAATACGGTAATCACGACCCAAGCATTTTTCCGCTTGATTAAAATCACCCGCTAACAGCGCACCACGGATACGCGTGCTGCTGACCCGCTCAGCATCGATCTCAAACGTCGGCAAACTTTCCACCGCAAAACCCAGCGCTTCACCCATCTGCTGCAACAAAGCAAAGTTGCCTTTGCGCTGATGGCCAAAACAGAAGTCATCTCCCACATAGAGATGCTTAACGCCTAGCTGCTCAACCAATAGTTGCTTCACAAACTCTTCTGCAGGTTGTGTGGCTAAAAACTGGTTAAAACGCAAAATCAATGTGCGATCAATTTGCTGCGCTTCGAGAAGGTGTAGCTTCTCAGCTAACCGAGTCAAACGCGCAGGCGCTTTATCGGGAGCAAAATATTCGATCGGTGTTGGCTCAAAGGTAATCGCCAATGACGGCAAGCCTAAGGCCTCAGCGCGCTGCTTTACCGCCGTGATCACTTGGGCGTGACCTAAATGCACACCATCAAAATTCCCGATCGTTGCGACGCAACCTCGGTCTGATGATTTCACATTGTGTAAGCCACGGATTAGTCGCACGGACAGCGCTCAACGCAAAGAGCACATTATATAAGGAATGGCTTGGAGACGTCGCGGGTTCAGCGCTTTTCTGTTGGGGTTTTAATGCTATCCCAGAGTAAAAAGATCACGCCCAGCGTAATGGCGGCATCGGCTAAGTTAAATGCTGGGAAGTAAGCTCCGCTCCAATGCCACTGCAGAAAGTCGATCACCTTGCCAAGCCAGATTCGGTCGATAAGGTTCCCAACAGCACCACCTAATAGCAGCACCAGCCCATAAGCCAGCCAGACCTCATGCGCTTTAATGCGTGTTAGCCAGACCACAAAGACCACACTCATCACCGCCGAGATCAACAGAAACACATAGCGCTGCCAACCACCTGCATCGGCTAAAAAGCTGAAGGCTGCCCCTTCGTTGAACACTAAGGTGAGATTAAATACGGGCAACACTGTGACCACCTCAAAGGGTTCAAACGTCCCTAGCACCCACAGTTTGGTCAATTGATCGAGTAACACGATGACAATCGCCATCAGAAAATAACGCTTCACTTGGCCACCGCTCGACGCCAATCACGTAAACGCATACCGCTCACCCACAACACTGCAAAGTAAGTGATCGCTGCAGCCGCAATCACACCCAATAACAAAGCACCTAACAACCAACCCTGAATCGCAAACCAGTCGATCTGATCAAACGCGAGTAAATAGATCACTGCCGCCATCGCCGCACCCGCGAGAAACGACTGAATAATGAACTTTTGCCAACCAACCTGTGCCTGGAAAACTGCCTGCTTCTGCAGACCACGCCACAACAGATAGGCGTTCACAAAAGCTGACAAACTTGTCGCCAGGGCAAGGCCCGCATGAGCCAACGGCCAGATTAAAATCAGGTTAAACACCATATTCAGCGCCATCGCGATGACGCCAATTTTCACTGGTGTTTTTGTGTCTTGGCGAGCGTAGTAGCCCGGCGCTAGCACCTTAATCTGAATAAAAGCGATCAAGCCCAGCGAATAGGCCATCAAGCTCTGACTCGCCATTAGGCTATCGGCGTGATCAAAACGCTCCGAGCCAAACAAGGTTTCCATCATCGGCAGCGCCAACATACCCAAACCAATCGCAGCCGGCAGGCCAAACAGCCACCCCATGCGGATACCCCAATCGAGGGTGCGACTAAATTGCTGTGGATCTGCCTCATGCTTGTCATGCGATAACTGCGGCAACAGCACCGTACCAAGCGCAACACCCAACACCCCCAGTGGGAACTCCATCAAACGATCTGAATAATAAAGCCACGAGATACTGCCACTTTGCAGAAATGAGGCGAGCACCGTATCGAGCAATAGATTGATCTGGGTAACCGAAACTGCAAACAACGCCGGCAACATCAATACCAGCACACGCTT
>VMDJ01000045.1 GCA_008080925.1 Gammaproteobacteria bacterium | reverse complement strand
GTAGAAACGCAAGATGGTGGACTGTTGAATGAGTACGGCTTTAAGCGTGGTGTCAGATGTCACATTCGGATTGCCATCACGGTCGCCGCCAATCCATGAGCCAAAGCGTAATAAGGTGGGCAGGTCGATACGGGTGTAATCCGGATGATCGCCATACACACGGTCGATACCATCTGCCAAGCGGCGATACACAATCGGTACTGCTTCAAACAAACTTTCGTTGTAGTGATGAAGGCCCATGCGGACTTCATGGATAACATCCGGTTTAGCTGGACGCATCTCGTCGGTTTTCCACAAGGCTTGCATGCGGTTTTTCAGCTCACGTTCGCGACGTTGTTTGTGGTTTACCAATACCTCAGGCATATCGAGTTGTTCGTTAGCTTCAAAGATGCGGCGCAGCTGTAACAAGATTGCGCGACGCTTCGATTCGGTTGGGTGAGCGGTGAAGACCGGCATGTAACGCACATCATCAAGCAGGTCTTGCAGTTGATCAGGTGTGATACCAGAGGAACGTAGTTCACGTAAGCAATGGTCAAACGAGCCTTGCCATAACGGCTGACCAGACGCTGCAATCTGACGACGCTGACGGTGCTGGAAGCTTTCTTCGGCGATATTCACCACTTGGAAATAGGTGCTGAATGCGCGAATGATCGGACGGAGCGCATCTGGCGATAACTTATCGATCATTTTCTTCAGGCGATCGAGCTTGTTGCTATCGGGTCTGCCGCGTAACTGGATAAAGCCTTTACGTAAACGCTCAACGTTATGCAGGACGTCTTCGCCAGCTTGAGAGGCGATGATCTCGCCGAGCATTTGGCCAAGGCGCTTAACGCGTGTGCGCAACACTTTATCGCGTTTATTACACGCTTCCGTAAATGAATCTGACATGAAGGGGTCCTTCAGGAAAAAATCGAGTAAATTCTGATTGTTAGTTATACTAGGTTGCTAACAGGGATGCGATAATAACTCGATGGAATTGAAATCTCTCATGATTAATCAAACAGACGAATGGAAAGCGCTCGAGTCTCATTGGGAGGCGATGAGTGAGGTGCATTTACGTCATTTGTTTGAGCAAGATGCTCAGCGTCACGAACGTTTCAGTGTGGATGCCTGCGACTGGCATCTGGACTATTCCAAAAACCTGATTGATGAAGAGGCGCTTAAGCGTCTGATTGCCTTAGCGAAAGCTGCGAATCTAACTCAATGGGCTGAACGCCTGATTGGTGGTGAGCGTGTGAATGCCACCGAGGGTCGCGCGGTCTTGCACATGGCGTTACGTAATCTTGGTTATCGCAACTATGCCTATGAAGGCAAAGACATTATGCCGGTGGTGCGCTCGGTACTTTCTCGTATGCGTACTTTCTCAGATGACGTGCGCAATGGACGCTGGTTAGGTTACACAGGGCAGGTCTTCACCGATGTGGTTAATATCGGTATCGGTGGTTCGAGCTTAGGCCCTAAGATGGTCTGCGAAGCGCTGCGTCCTTACCAACGCGATAACCTGCGTGTGCACTTTGTCTCGAATGTGGATAGTTCGCATATCGAACAAGTGCTGAAGCCACTCGATCCTAAAACCACTTTATTCATTATTTCTTCCAAGACATTTGCGACCCAAGAAACGCTTGCAAATGCGACTGCTGCGCGTGAGTGGTGCATCAAGGGTGTTGGCACAACTAAGGCAGTTGAAAGTCATTTCGTTGCGGTCTCAACCAATACTCAAGCGGTACGTGAGTTTGGTATCAATCCGGCGAATATGTTTCAGTTTTGGGATTGGGTCGGTGGTCGTTATTCACTCTGGTCATCGATTGGTCTACCGATTGCGATCGCTGTGGGCATGGATAACTTCGAGAGTATGTTGCTCGGAGGCCACGACATGGACGAGCATTTCGTAAAAACTCCTTACGAAAACAATATGCCGGTGATCATGGCGTTGCTCGGTATCTGGTATACCAATTTTGGTGATGCTGACTCGTATGCCATCGTGCCTTACTACCAAGATCTAGCGAGTTTTCCGGACTTCTTGCAGCAGCTCGATATGGAAAGTAACGGTAAGCGTATTACCTTAGATGGTCGCTTAGTCGATTACCAAACAGGTCCTGTGACATGGGGCAGTGTGGGTACGGATGCGCAACATTCGTTTTTCCAGTTGATCCATCAAGGTACGCGTTTGGTGCCAACCGATTTTGTTTTACCGCTCACTGGGCATAACGCTAAGCCTGATCATCAAGATAAGTTAGTCGCGAATTGTTTGGCGCAAGCGCAAGCGCTGATGCGTGGTCGTACGGCGGCAGAGGTACAAGCTGAGATGGAGCATGCAGGCTTTGATCAGCAAAAGATTGACCAGTTACTGCCACACCGCATGTTCCCGGGAAATCGTCCGAGCAATATGTTGGTAACAGAGAAGTTAACGCCACGTTCTTTAGGCGCCTTGATCGCTTTGTATGAACACAAAGTCTTTGTGCAAGGCATTATTTGGGGTGTAGGTTCTTTCGATCAGTGGGGCGTTGAGCTCGGTAAACACTTGGCGAACCAAATTCTGGATGACTTTAATGAAGCCTCCGGTTCTTGTGAGTTGGATAGCTCAACCGCAGATTTGATTCAGCGCTATAACGACGCGAAAAATCAATCGAACTGAAGTTTGAGTGGCGAGCGCTCGGCTTGCAGATGATCTCTTCGTAGACTGTTTAACGACTCATCAAACACTACACGCCCAAAGCTACCGTAATGCGGCAATTTATAGCCCAAACCTTCTATAGCCTCAGCTGAGCTGGCGGCAATAAACCCAATGCCTTGTCCCATCAATGCGAGGGTGTTTCGCTCAGGATAGGTTTGCTGATCAATGCGTAATGCTGTCTGGCTTAGCTGTTGATCGGAACGTTGAAAATCATTGAGTCGATTTTCAAGGTATTGATTATTCCAACCAAGCAAGATCGCAGGTAGATGAGGATCTAACGGTTCGATATCGATCTGGGCTTGCAGCAGCGGGTAGCGTTGCTTCAGTGTTTGCGCAAACCCAACCCACGCTTTTTGTTCATCAGCGCTGGCAGCCGTTGGGATTACCAACGTAGTCGCTTGACTGAACAGTTGATTGAATGCCGGTGGTTGTTCACGCGGGTCAAGGTAACGCAGCACGTCGTAGTCTGGGTCAATATGAAGTTGCTTCACCTGATCGTTGATCTCGATCGTATACAGAGCGTCTTGCATCATGATGGCATCACGATGGCGTTTGCCTTTAGCATCGATCCACTCATAAGGCACGTATAAGGGTTGAATAGAACCGCTTTGTTTCAAGGTCACGCTGAGTGATGAATCGGTGTGGTCTATCTTTTCCACATTGAGCTTGCTGGCACGCGCTTGATTGATCCATTGCTCAGCATGTTGTCGCAGCTCAGGATGTTCAGATAGCAAGGTATTTAACACTCTAGAGAACCCGACGCGCTGATAGCGATGTGTTGTCCAAAGGCGTTTCAGCCCGGCATTAAAAGCATCTTCGCCCATTGCGGTGTGCAACATATGAAACAGCATCAATGATTTGTCGTAGCCTAAGGCTTGCGATCGATCATCATGTCGACTTTTAAAAGAGGTCAGTGGCTGGTCATTTTGTTCGGCAGCAAAGTTGGTGTAACGCTGTAGTGATTTAAGTCGATGCCCAAGGTCACTACCTGTCTTGGCTTTCATCCGATGATCAGCAAGGTAAGCAGTAAGTCCCTCGCTCCAATTGCCTAAAGCATGATCAACCCAAATACCATTGCCAAGCCAGTTGTGTGCAATCTCATGCGGTAATGAACTTTTCGGAATGAAGGGTAAGCGCATCACGCGACTACCCAATAAAGTGAAAGAGGGCATACCAAAGCCGGTTTGCCAACGGTTCTCAATCACCGCGAACTTAGCAAACGGATAAGGTCCAATCAGTTCACTGTATTCATCAATCGATTCAGCACTCTGCGAGAGGTAAATCTCAGCAAGTTCAGGGTCAGGCGCTAATAGCCACACTTGAAGAGACAGCGTCTTATGTTGTCTTTGGTATAGGGTGTAATCGCCAGCCAGCAGATACAGATCATCGTGCGGTACTTGAGATGACCAAGTGATCGAATGCTCATCTGTTTGGCGCGCGCCGGCACTGATGACTTCCCAGTTGACATGGCGTTGGGTGCGAATGTTGAAGCGGCTGATCGGCAGATCACTTGCCGGATACCAAGCCACACTGCCGTCAAGATAAGCGCCCGAATCATCTAAAAAGCCTAACGGCATATCGCTGGGCTTGCTCTTGAATAAGGTCAGCTTGCCTCGGTATTCCATCTCGAGCGATTCGACAGGTTCATCAGTGTTCAAGCGATAAATGGTTATCCAAGGGTGTGAATCATCGACTATCTTGGCATCAAGGTTATGTTGCAGGCCTTTATTAAGGTTGAAGGTCCAATCGGTGATGGGAGATTCGAAACGTAGACTGTCTTTGACATGGATTTCCCCTGAAGCTGGGGTGAGAATCACCTGCATGTCATGCTGCACACTCTGGGCTAGAGCCCACGAGGGAAAAATGATGAGACACCACAACACACCATATCGAATTTTGCGCCACGCATTGGTGGGACTCATGGGGTTGTTTAGCAGTCTTAGCATTGCTCAATCATCTCTTCCTGAATGGCCGGTTTTTCAAACTCAGCAACAACAGCAGTTAAGCACGATTTTGCAGCAGTCGACACCGGGGCAGGTGGTGTATGTGGGTGAAACCCACAATCGATACGCTGATCATCTGTTGCAGGGTGCCGTACTGGCAAGCTTTGTTGACCAAGGCAAGCCTGTCGCGTTAGGTGTGGAGTGGTTCCAACGACCTTTCCAATCAGTCGTTAATCGTTATATCGCAGGCGAGATCTCAGAGGCAGAGCTGCTCAGAGGCACTGAATACTTTAAGCGTTGGGGTTTTGATTACCGTCACTATCGCGCGCTGATGCGTTATGCCCGTGAGCATAAAATCCCTGTGATCGCGATGAATGCCGCGAAAGAAGTCACCGATGCGGTCATGATGCAGGGGCTAGATAACGTGTCTGCAGGGATTAAAGCTCAGCTGCCACTGTCATATGACTTTGATATTGGTGATTACCGTAAGGCGTTGGAAAAGATTTTTGGCCAACATGATCATGCTGAGAAATCAGATGATGATGGCGTTGATCGTTTCATGCAGGTGCAATTGACGTGGGATGAAACCATGGCTGAGTCAGTCGCTCGCTACATGCAACAAAACCCAAGCTCGCATGTCGTTGTGCTCGCCGGCCGCGGGCATGTGCATAAAGCCGGTATTCCATCGCGTGTTACACGTCGCGTGGGTGGTCGTTCACTCATCATCAACAGCTACCAAGCGGATTCGCCTTTTAACGAAGCTGACTATTGGGTGTTGCAAGAAGACATCAAGTTACCCCCAAAAGGTTTGATGGCAGTCGGTCTTACCGATGCACAGCATGGTGTTGAGGTGACCTCAATCGCACCTTATTCCAAAGCGGGTGATGCAGGGATGAAGTTGGGTGATCGTATCGTTGCTTTAGGCGACAAAACCATCAATGACTTTATCGATGTAAAGATGGCGTTGATGGATGCCGCACCTGGCGATCAGGTGCGGACATTGGTGCTTCGCAAAGATGGCGCTCAAGAAGTCAGCTTACCTCTGCAGCTTTCTTTGGTTGATCCGCCGGCTGAGCCGCATTAAACCGTTGGCGCAAAGCCTCTGCGGCAACTTTAATCGCGGCACGTTTTTCATCATCTAGCTTACCTAACATGCGCCATTGCATGCCTGCGCGAGGATGTTGTGAGAAGCGCTCTTCGTGTCGATCGAGGAAGTCCCAATACAACGTTGTGAAAGGGCAGGCTTTTTCGCCGACGGCCTCACCGGGTTTGTAACAACAGGATTTGCAGTAGTTACTCATCTTATCGATGTAACGACCAGATGCAGCATACGGCTTAGAGGCTAAAAGACCACCGTCAGCATATTGCGACATACCTATGGTGTTGGGTGATTCCACCCATTCAACCGCATCGACATAGATGCCTAAGTACCATTCATGCAGTGCTTGGGGCTTAACGCCATATAACAACCCGAATAAGCCAGTGACCATCAGCCGTTGAATGTGGTGTGCATAACCGGTATCCAAGGTTTGCTTAATCGCATGATGTAAGCAGTTCATATCGGTGTCAGCGGTCCAATAAAACTCTGGCAGAGGCTGCTCAGCCGCTAAGGCGTTTTGATGAATATAGTCAGGACCTTCGGTCATATAGATGCCGCGTACATACTCTCGCCATCCAATAATTTGGCGGACAAAGCCTTCAACAGCCGCGAGTGGTGCATGACCTTTCTCGTAAGCGGCAACAGCAGCTTTAATCACTTCGCGGGGATTAAGTAATTTTAGATTGAGACTTGATGCGATCAGGCTGTGATAAAGAAATGGCTCATCAGTCCACATGGCATCTTGGTATTGGCCGAAACTGACTAAGTGATGATTCACAAACTCATCGAGTCGTTGCAATGCTTGCTCGCGCGTAACCGGCCACAGGCCTTGTTCTATTGTGCCGGGGTTGTTGGGGAAGGTCTCTTCAATCCAAGCCGCCATGTTGATGGTGATGTCATCTGGATCAAATCGAGTGGGCTGATCAATCCAGCCCGGACCTTCTTTACCAAAGCTGCCGCGATTCTCTTTATCAAAATTCCACTGTCCACTGATCGGGTTTTTACCTTCCATTAGGATGTTATGGCGTTTACGCATCTCGCGATAGAAGGTTTCCATGACTAAGCTTTTACGCGAGCTGCGCCATTGGCTGAATTCTTCAACAGAACACATGAAATGCGAATCTTCAACGATCGTTAGTGGCGTGCGCGTTTGCTGACAAACCGATTCGATCGCAGCCTTAACTTTGTGATCACCAGGCTCAGTTACCCAGAGTTCGGCATCAGGGAATTCGGCCATGTAATGCAATAAGGCTGTTTCGAAAGATTCCGCATGTGGCTCGTCTAAAGTGCAATAACTGACATCCCAGCCACGTTGGATTAACCACAGAGCGTGGTGACGCATCGCCGATAAAAATAGGGCGGTACGCATTTTTTGCGAAGTTGGGTGAGTTGATTCCTGGCGTACCTCAAGCATCAGAAAACGATCAGATGCCTTATCGATTTCTTTCAATAAGGTGCTGCCATGGTCGAGTTGATCACCCAGTATTAGTCCAATGCGACGTGTCATAGTCGTTTTGCCTCATGTCGACAACGGTCAGAACAAAAACGTACTTCATCCCAGCAACGTTCCCACTTTTTACGCCATGCAAAAGGACGATGGCAGTGAACGCAGGTTTTTGTGGGTAGATTGAGCTTTTTGTGTGCCATTAAAAAAGCTCCATTTGGGGTTTCGGGCCGGACTCGCGCATGCTCGTGGTGCGTCGCCGACTCGCATGTTTTTCAATGATCCGTTTGTTAAAGCGTTTTGCTTCAGGGCTGCGTTTGGTTTGATAGACCTGCTCTTTGGCAAATTGCGCAGCCGCTTCGTGATCCACAACAGGGCGTGGGTAATCGCGATCCAATATCACGCCATATTCGCGTTGCAGATTTAAGGGTAATAACCATGGGGTATGAATCCATTGCGCTGGCACAAAGCGTAACTCAGGGATGTAACGCTTAATGAACTCGCCTTTAGGATCGTTGTCCTGCGATTGTTTGATGGGGTTATACATCCGCAGCTGATTGATGCCGGTTGTACCTGATTGCATTTGTATCTGTGGGTAGTGAATGCCGGGTTCGTAATCCACAAAGAGTTTTGCTAGATAGGGTGCTGTGAGCTGCCAAGGCAACCATAGTTGATTACTGGCTACCGAAACCAACAATGCCCGCATGCGGAAGTTAAGCCAGCCTGTCGCAATAAGCGATCGCATACACGCATCGACTAATGGCCAACCTGTTTTACCCAGTTGCCATGCTTTAAAGCGATGCTGATCATCTTTGCTGCCGCGTAAACCGGTGAACGCAGGGTTTAGTTCTTCATTCTCGATACTGGGCTCAGACTCGAGTTTTTGTATGAAGTGACAATGCCAATACAAACGGCTTTTGAATTGCTGTAAGCCAAACTGTTGTCGTTCCTCGGTGCGACCGTTTGTAATAGCTTGGGTTATCGCATGCACCACTTCACGAATAGACAAAGTGCCCCAAGCAAGATGCGCACTTAGACGGGAGCTTGCAAAGCGTGCAGCGGGTTGGCCTATGCGAGCAGGATAGTAAGTACTTTGCTCTTGGAGAAAACGGGCTAACGCTTGTTCAGCTCCTTGGCGAGTGCCCGTCACCTCACGTAAAACAAAAGGATTCGGGTGGCCTGGTGCTGTGTCTGGGATCTCGCCGAGCGGAATATCAATTGATCCAATCTTTTTCGGTATCGGTATTAGCTGTTCGG